>CAYSOD010000441.1:0-3615 GCA_964432385.1 uncultured Rubrivivax sp. | reverse complement strand
TATTTGCTGATGGCGGCCATGCTGATCGAGATCAAGTCAAGGATGCTGCTGCCGCCCAAAAAGAGCGAGGACGGCAAGGAACCCGAGGACCCGCGCGCGGAACTGGTGCGGCGCTTGCTGGAGTACGAGCGCATCAAGCTGGCCGCCGCGCAGTTGGACCAGCTGCCCGTACTGGGGCGCGACTTCCTGCGCGTGCAGGTGATGGTGGAGCAGTCGCTGACGCCGCGCATGCCGGACGTGGACCCGGCTGACCTGCGTGCGGCCTGGGCCGACATCCTGCGGCGCGCCAAGCTCAACCAGCACCACCGCATCACCCGGGAGCAGCTCTCGGTGCGCGAGTACATGAGCCTGGTGCTGCGCCGCCTGCAGGGCCGGCGCTTCATCGAGTTTCAGGACCTGTTCGACACCACGCGCGGTCAGGCCGTGGTGGTGGTCACCTTCATCGCCTTGCTGGAGCTGTGCCGGGAGCGGCTGCTGGAGGTGACGCAGGCCGAGGCCTTCGCCCCCATCTACGTGCGGCTGTCCTACACGCCGAACTGAGCACCAACCAGCTTGCGGATGGCCACCAGCAGGGGAGCGGGCTGAACGGGCTTGAGCAGGCACTCCATGGTGCCGTCCGTCAGGGCATTGGCCAGGGCCGCGCGATCATCCCCCGTGATCAGCAGCGCACGCACCTTCTGGCCCGGCCAAGCCCGGTGCGCCAGACTCAAGGCCTGCAGGCCGTCGCCCGGGCGCGGCAGGTGGTAGTCCAGGATCAGCAGCTCTGGCGGCGAGGCGGGCGGTGCCTGCAACCACTGAGCCAGGGCATCGATGCCAGCGAAGGCCTGCGTGCGGGCGCCCCAGGCCTCCAGCAGCATCACCAAGCCGGTTCTCGCGGCGTGATCGTCATCGACGACGACGATGTGACATGCGCGAGGCTCATCCAGCTCGGCGCTGTGAGGGGTTGAAGACGGCTGAGGCGCCGGGTCGGTCTGTGGCCGGGGCCACGCCAACGTGTCGTCCTCGCGCACCACCTGTCCCGCAGACGGGGCCAAGCCTTGCAACGCGGCGAAGTGCTCGTCCACCAGACGCTCGATGGACACCGCCGCGTCGGTAATGCCGCTGACCAGCGGCAACTGCGCCGCAGTCAGGGGCTGCATCTTCAAGGCGCCGCAGAACAACCCCAGGGCGTTCAGCGGCTGGCGCAGGGCATGGTGTTGCCGGCGCCAGGCGTCCTGGCCCCAACCGTGCCCCGACACGCCGCCAGACAACTCAGCCACGAGGGCCTCTGCGCCAGGACACCGCACCAGGCTGCCCCTGCACCATGCGGCTGACCGCCAGCACGGCCTGCGTGCGGCTCGTGACGTTCAGGGCGCGCAGCACCGAAGCGACGTGGTCCTTGACCGTGTCCACCGACAAGTTCAACTCCCGCGCGATCAGCTTGTTCGGCAGGCCCTTGAGCAGGCCGGAGAGCACGTCATGCTGGCGCGGCGTGAGCCCGAGATGCGCGAGCGAGGCAGCAGGCAGCGCCGGCAGGTCGGGGGCAGCGGGGCTCTCGGCAGGCTTGCCGCGGTTGGGGCCAAACAGGTGCTGCGGGATGAAAAGGCCACCCGACATCACGATGCGCAGAGCGCTGACCAGCGCCTCGGTGGAGGCCCGTTTGGGCACGAAGCCCATGGCGCCGAGGTCCAGCGCACGCACCACATCGCCCGCGTTCTCCGAGGCCGACAGGATGACCACCGGCACGTGGGGGTGTTCCTGGCGCATGCGGGCCAGGACGTCGAAGCCGTCGGCGTCACCCAGCACCAGATCCAGCAGCGCGAGGTCGAAATCAGCCGTGGCCTGCAGACAGGCGTGGGCCTGTTCGGCGCTCTGCGCACCGGTCACGGCGATGTCTTCTCCCAGACCGCCGATCACCGCCTGCAGCGCAGCCAGGATCAGCGGATGGTCATCGATCAGCAGCACCTTCATCAGGGCCTCCCAGCGGATCCATGCACACCAGACGGCCGGATGTTACGAGGGCCTGGCCCCAGTCGAAACTTGGTGAAAGCCCGCGTGTCGCGGGCCCAGTGCCTGTCGCGGAGCACCTCACCGGGCGCGCGGCGTTGCGCCACGCTCGGCACCGCCGGGTGCCTGACAGTTCAGGACCCGCTCAGCGCCAACCGTCCCACAGCAGCTTGACGCCCGTGAGGAACATGCCCGTGTAGGCCAGCCGGTAGAACCAGGTGTTGCTGACGTGGCGGGTCATCCAGACGCCGAGCCACACGCCAGCTGGCGCCAGTGGCAACAGCACCAGGGCCGTGGACATGTTGCGCAGGTCGATGAGGCCGAGTGCGGCGAAGGGCACCCACTTGGCCAGGTTGATGACGCCAAAGAACACCGCCAGCGTGCCGCTGTAGGCCAGGGGCGGCAGCTTCAGCGGCAACACGTAGGAGGCCAGCGGGGGCCCCCCGGCGTGCGCCACGAAGCTGGTAAAGCCTGACAGCGTGGCGCAGCCCGAGCCCACCCAGGCGGGAGCCGGTGGCGCGTCCTGGCGGGGCGGGAACAGCAGCCGCTGGGCCAGGAAGGTCAGCGTCAAGGCGCCGGTCAAGCCCGCCACCGCCGAGGCCGACAGCAGGCCAAACATGCACCAGCCTACGACGGTACCTGCCACGCCCCACGGGACGATACGACGCACGAGCGCCCGGTCCCGGTGCCGCCACAACTGCTGCAAAGTGGCCGCGTCCATCACCATGAGCAAAGGCAGCATGATGGCCGCCGCCTGGGGCACGGGAATGACCAGGGCGATCATGGGCACCGCCAGCGAGCCAAATCCGCTGGCAAAGCCACTCTTGCTCAGGCCCACCAGCAGCACCGCCGGCACGGCCACCGCGTAGAACAGCGGGTCCGTCAACAACGGCAACTCGCTCCACCAAGTGGGGTTCAACAGGTCATTCCTCGGCTCCAAGCGCCCCGGCGCGCCGGGCATGGACAATTCTGGCGTGTTCCAACCCTCTCAGCACGACGTACGGCGCTTCTTTTGCGAGGTGTGGCGCAAGCATGCCGCCGGCCTGCCCCTGGACACGATGGAAAGCCAGGCCGCCCCCTGGGTGGCCGAGCATCCGGAGTATGCGAACGACCTGGGTAATCTGGACGCCGCCCTCGCGGCCGTCTACACCGTGGAGGAAGGCCGCACCAATCCCTTTCTGCACCTGAGCATGCACCTGAGCATCGCCGAGCAGGTGTCCATCGACCAGCCCAGCGGCATCCGCCAGGCGGTGCAGCTGCTGGCCAGCCGCCTGGGCTCGCTGCACGAGGCCCACCACCAGGTGATGGAATGTCTGGGCGAGATGATCTGGGCCTCGCAGCGCAGCGGCCTGCCGCCCGACGGCCCGGCCTACATCGAGGCCGTCCGGCGCCTCTACACCGAGGTCACGGGTGATCGCCCGGTCGACGGCATGTCGGCGGCCGCCATGGGCACCGAGATCCAGGACAAGTCGCCCCGCGAGCTGGAGGCCGAGGTCCGCGAGCGGCTGGCCTGGGAACGCGCGGGGTCCCGTCCAGCGCCCGGGGACCTCGCCGGCGCCTCGCCGCTCGAGCGCTACCTGCGGCTGCTGGCCGGCCTCGGCCAGGAGTTCGAGCGGCGCCTGGGCGAGC
>CAYSOD010000440.1:0-3618 GCA_964432385.1 uncultured Rubrivivax sp. | reverse complement strand
ACCCACTCGATCATGGGCCAGGCCATGACCGGGAAGCCCGGCACGAAATGCACGTGGTCCACCGAGAACCCCGGGATCTTGTTGTAGGGGTTGGGGATGAGGGTGGCCCCCTCGGGAAACACCCCCATGTTCAGGCGGTGCAGGTTGTCGGCGCGCTCGGGCTCGAAAGGCACGCCCTGCTCCAAGGCCACGTCGCGCATGCGCTGCACGATCAGCTCGCGCGCCTCGGGGTGCAGCGCCAGCGGCACGCCCAGGGCAGCTGCTGCGCTCTGACGGGTGTGGTCGTCGGGCGTGGCACCAATGCCGCCGCAGGAGAACACCAGGTCCCCGCCCTCGAAGGCCTGCTGCAGGATCTGCGTGATGTACGCGCGGTCGTCACCCGCGTAGCGCGCCCACTTCAGCGCCAGGCCGCGGGCGCTCAGCAGTTCGATGACCTTGGGCAGGTGCTTGTCCTGTCGCTTGCCTGACAGGATTTCGTCGCCCACGATGATGAGGCCGATGTTCATGCGCTGTGCTTTTCTGAAGAAGAGGAAAGAAGGGGCACGGCGTCCACGACCTCAGCCGCAGCTGGCGCGGGTGTGGGCGTGAGGGGAGCGGCCTGCGCCGCGCGAAGCCGTGCCAGCTGCGACAAGGTGTAGTGCGTGAACCACAGCGAGGCGAAGGCGAACACCAGGGTGTACAGCCACACCGAGGCCAGCACCAGCAGCGGCGCGAACACCAGCGTCAAGGCGCCCAGCGCCCACACCAGCGAGGGCAGCGAGCCCATCAAGCCGCAGGCGATGCCCATGCCCAGCAGCGTCCAGCGCCGCTCGTGCAGGATGCGCCGCCGCTCCTGGGCCGAGGCATGCACCACCAGGGTGTCGAATGAGAACACCCGCGCGGCCAGCCAACCCCACACGAGGGGCGGGATGACGGCCGCCAGCGGCGGCACAAACCACAGCGGCAGGCTCACCAGCAGCACCCCAAGCGCCAGCAGGGTGCACCCCAGCGACCACAGCGCACTGGCCCACCAGCTGGCCGCGCCACCGCGGCGCTCCAGGGTGGCAAAGCGCCGGGAGGCCACCCAATCCACCAGCGCCGGCGTCACCGTCCAGGCCACCAGCAAGAGGGCCAGCACCACGATGACGGGCACCGACAGCGCCACGATGATCAAAGGCGCCACCACGGCCCGGAAGCTGCCGCCGCCCATGGCCTCCAGCCACTTCAGCAGCGAGGCCACCAGCGCCCAGTCCTCCAGAAAAGCCCGCACCGCCGCCACCGCGGGCTCCCAGAACAACCAGCCCAGGCCCAGCGCCGCGCCCGCCGACAGCAACAGCGGGATCAGCGACCACAGGATCACGCGCGGGTGCAGGCACCCCAGCACCGCGCGCCACCAGGCATCGACCAGGTCTTTCATGGGCGGCGGATCATACGCAAGAGGTGCACGGGCGTGCTGAGGGGCGGGAGGGGCGGGAGCTGAAGCGTGCGAGGGGTGCCAGGCGTACCAAGGGGTGCTGCCCAGGTGCACCAAAGGGCCGAAGGCCTGGCAACGCTCAAGCTCGGCCCACCAGGCGTTTGAGCCCCAACCACTGCTGCGCCCAGAAGCCGCTGCCGTAGTCGCGCGCCCCCTCGTCCGGGAGCTGGTCCCGGATGCCGGTGGGCTCGTAGCGGCCGTCGTGGCGGGCGGTGCCGAAGAGGTGGTCCCACACCGGGAACAGCACGGCGAAGTTGTGGCCGCCCAGCGACCCCGGCCCGGCCGACTCGTGCCCCAGGCCGATGCGGTGGTGCAGCCGATGAAAGGCCGGGCTCACCAGCACCCGGCCCAGCACCGGCCCGAAGGACAGGCGCACGTTGGCGTGTGACAGGCTCTCGAGCAGCTGCGTGCAGGCCACGATGGCGATGAACTGCCCCGGGCCCACGCCTGCAGCAAAACCCACCGCCACCAGGATCAGGTCGCGGATCACGTCGTCCAGCAGATGGTTGCGGTTGTCGGACCACATCGTCATCTGGCGCTGGCTGTGGTGCAGCGCGTGCAGCTGCCACCACCAGCGCCAGCCGTGCTGGCCGCGGTGGATCCAGTAGTCCACGAAGTCGAAAAGCAGCAGGTACAGCAGCAGGCTGACCAGCGGCGTATCGCTCACCCCGGGCCACCAGGCGTCCAGCTGGCGCGGCTGAAAGCCCAGCATGCGCAGCTCGCCCATCACCACGTCGGCCAGCGGCTCCAGCGTGAAGAACATGGCCAGGCGAAACAGCCCGAGGCGGTGGACCAGGGTGTAGACCACATCCACCCGCACGGCGGCGCGGTCGCGCAGGGGCTCCACCGGGCGCCAGCGCTCCAGCGCGCGGAACAGCCCCACCATAACCAGCAACTGCACGGCGCCCACCAGCAGCCAGCCCACGGCGTGGAAGCCGTCCTCCAGCCGGTTGCCCAGGCCCAAGCCGTACATCAGCGGCACCGCCACGCTCTCGAACAGCGCCTGCTGCAGCGCGTCGAACGCGGCCACCAGCGGGGTCAACAAGCCGTCCATCGCGGGTCCATCAGGGGTTGGCCAGCGCAGGTCACGGGGCCACCGCGCGGCGCGCTGCGGCGCCCAGGCTAGGGTGCTCGCGCAGCGTGGCAAAGCACAGACCGCGCGCCTTCAAGCCCGTGATCAGCGGCTCCAGCACCGCCGGCGCCCAGGGGTCCTGGCGCGACCAGATGCCCAGGTGGGCCAGCAGGATGTCGCCAG
Organism: uncultured Rubrivivax sp.; assembly: GCA_964432385.1. GTDB lineage: Bacteria > Pseudomonadota > Gammaproteobacteria > Burkholderiales > Burkholderiaceae_C > Rubrivivax. The sequence goes on along the minus strand of CAYSOD010000440.1, from coordinate 910 downwards.
CCTTCACGTCGCGCAGCGCCTGCTGCAGCAGCCGCTCGTTGGGGTAACGGTCGCTGGGCAGCTCATCACCCAGAAAGCCCGCCGGCGTCCAGCCCACGTGGGTGAATCCGCACTCGTCTGCAGCCCGCAGCAGGGCCGGCGAGGTCTTGCCCCCGGGCGCGCGGAAGATCGCGCTCATCGGCTGCCCGGTCATGGCCTGGAAGCGGCGCGCCGGCTCCTTGAGGGCCAGACAGTAGGCTTGTGGCGTGAGCGTGCGCTCACGTCCAGCCTGGGGGCCCATGGTCGGCTTGACACGAAAGGCCACCGGTGTGCCCGAGGCCAGTGCGCCCTGCGATCTGGCCCCCGCCTTCGCGCCGGCGTCGCCGCCCGCAGTGATGGCGTCATCTGTTCGGGTGCCGCCAGCCACATCGGCGCGCCACACGTCGTGATCCCAGGTGTGCGAACCAAAGGCGTGGCCCTCGGCCGCGCGGGCCTTCCACCAGGGGGCCCACTCGTCGTCCAGGCTGGCGCCGCCGTTTCGCGTGCGCTCGTTGGCCAGGAAGAAGGTGACCTTCACCTGATGGCGCGCCAGCACGTCCGCCACCAGGGGCGCAACCCCCATGTGGCCGGTGTCGAAGGTGAGGTAGACGGAGCGATCGCAGCGTGGCGCTGCAGCATTCGTCAACCCAGCCGCCGCCGCAGGCGAAGTGGCCTGCACGGGTGCCAGCGGGCCCAGGCTGGCGGCCAGGCCCAGTGCAGCCGCGCCAACCACCCGCCAGACTGGCCGCATCGGCTTCATGGCCCGTGATGTGAGGGGTTGCTCACTGCCGTGCCGCGTGGTCCAGCGTCCACACGCCGTGCGGCGAGCGGCCCACGGCCACCTGCCGCAGCACCTGACGCTTGTCGATGTCGATCACCGTGAGCTTGCGCG
>CAYSOD010000439.1:0-3624 GCA_964432385.1 uncultured Rubrivivax sp. | reverse complement strand
GCGCACGGGCTTGCGCCCGGCGGTGAAGGTCACGGTCAGGCCGCGGATGTCGACAAAGGGTTTGCTGAACCCATCCTCGACAGTGCGGGTCTGCGGCGCTTCTGCTGTGGCGGCCATCACGCGCTCTCCAAGGCCACGGCTGCGGGTGAAGTCGTTCCCACTGTGGCGTGTGCCTGGCTGTGGCCACTGCCAGGCTCAAACATCAGGCAGGCCACCGGGTGACTTCCGCCTCCGCTCGCCAACACTGGCACGCGCTGTGCGCACACCGTTTGCGCCTGCGGGCAACGCGTGTGGAAGCGACAGCCCGACGGCGGGTTGATGGGGTTGGGCGGGTCACCGGCCAGGGGCGGCACCTCGGTGCGGCGGTCCGGGTCCATGGACGGGATGGAGCTCAGCAGCGCGCGGGTGTAGGGGTGGCGCGGCGACTCGAACAGTGTTTCGGCCTCGCCCACTTCCACCACCTGGCCCAGGTACATCACCATCACGCGGTCAGACATGTAGCGCACCACGTTGAGGTCGTGGCTGATGAAGACGTAGGTCAGGCCGAAGGCTTCCTTCAGGTCCAGCAGCAGGTTCAGCACCTGCGCCTCCACCGACTTGTCCAGCGCCGACACGGCCTCGTCCAGGATCACCAGGCGCGGCTGCAGGGCCAGGGCGCGGGCGATGTTCACCCGCTGGCGCTGGCCGCCCGACAGCTCGTGCGGGTAGCGCTCTGCAAAGCGCCGCGGCTCCAGGCCCACGCGGGCTAGCAGGTCGCGCGCGCGCTCTACCGCCTGCTGGTGCGGCAGGCCGTGTACCTGTGGCGCAAAGGCGATGGAGTCCTCGATGGTCAGGCGCGGGTTCAGCGAGGCGTAGCTGTCCTGAAAGACCATCTGCGTTTGCCGGCGGAAGGCCTTGAGGCTCAGGTCGCGCCCGCCCACGGCCACGCCGTCAAAGATGATCTCTCCGCGGTCGGGTGCGATCAGCTGCATCAGCAGCCGCGCCGTGGTGCTCTTGCCGCAGCCGGACTCGCCCACCACGCCCAGGGTCTCGCCGGCGCGCACGGTGAAGTCCACGCCGTCCACGGCTCGCACCACACCGCCGCCGCGGCCCAGCACGTCTTTCTTCAGCGGGAAGTGCTTGACCAGGCCGCGCACTTCCAGCAACGCCGGGGCCGTGCTCATGACTTGATCTCCATGGCCGAGCGCAGGCCGTCGCTGAGCAGGTTGAAGGCGATCGAGGTGATGAAGATCATCACGCCCGGCAGCGCGGCAATCGCCGGCTGGGTGTAGATGGCGGTGCGCAAGGTGTTGAGCATCAGGCCCCACTCGGGCTCGGGTGGCTTGACGCCCAGGCCCAGGAAGCTCAGGCCAGAGGCCAGGATCATTGACACCGCAATCAGGCTGGTGGCGTAGACGAAGATGGGCCCCAGCACGTTGCCCAGCACGTGCACCCGCACGATGGTGAAGGCGTTCGCTCCAGAGGCCCGAGCCGCCTCCACGAAGTCGCGCGTACGGATCTGCGTGGTCACACTTTCGGCCACGCGGGCAATGGGCGGGATGAACACCACCGTCAGCGAGATGAGCGAGTTGGTGACACCCGCGCCCAGGGCGCCCGACAGTGCGATGGCCAGCAGCACCGAGGGGAAGGCGTAGAAGACGTCGATGGTGCGCATCACGGCCGTGTTGAGCATGCCCCCTGCAAAGCCTGCCACGATGCCGATCAGCGAGCCCAGCACGAAGGCGCACACCACGGGCGTGATGCCCATGAAGAGCGACAGCCGCGTGCCCACCATGAGGCGCGAGAGCATGTCTCGTCCCAGTTCGTCCGTGCCCAGCGGGTGCCCCTCGAAGCCCATCGGCTTCAGGCGCGACATCATGGAGGCCTTGTAGGGGTCGACCGGGGCCAGCCAGGGCCCGAAGGCGGCGAGCAACAGCAGGCCCAGCACCACCAGGGCGGCGGCCATGGCCACCTTGTCGCGAAGCAGGCGCCGCCCCACCGTCTGCCAGTAGCCCGGCGAGCGCTCGAAGGCCACCTCGGGCACCTTGCGTGGGTCCACGGTGATGTTGAGCATGTTCATCGGGCGAGGGCCTGTCAGCTGCGCGCGATGCGCGGGTCCAGCAGGGTCTGCACCACGTCCACCACCAGATTCAGCAGCACGAAGAACAGCGCCAGCACGAGGATGGTGCCCTGCAGCAGCGGCAGGTCGCGCTGGAAGATGGCCGAGTTCAGCAGGAAGCCCGTGCCCGGCCAGGCGAACACCGTCTCGATGAGGATGGAGCCGCCCAGCAGATAGCCCAGTTGCAGCCCCATCACGGCCAGGGCCGTGGGCGCCGCGTTCTTGACCACGTGCAGGAAGATGCCCAGGTCCGTCAGGCCCTTGGCCCGCAGGCCCACCACGAACTCCTGCGCCAGGATCTCAGCGACCAGCGCGCGCACGGTGCGCGCGATGATGCCCATGGGGATGACGCTCATGGTCAGCGCAGGCAGCACCATGTGCTGGATGTGCGCCCAGTTCCACAGCCACTGATCAGAACCGCCCGGCCCGGCGCCGCTGGCCGGCAGCCACATCAGCAGCGACGAGAAGATGATGACCAGCACCATGCCCAGCCAGTAGTGCGGCACGCTCACGCCCAGCACGGCGGTGAAGGACGCGGCCTTGTCGACCCAGGAGTTCTGGAAGTAGCCGGCCACGAAGCCGAACAGACAGCCGAAGACAAACCCGATGAGCGTGGCCATCAGGGCCAGTCGCAGGGTGTTGACCATGGCCTTGAAGACTTCCGCCGTCACCGGGCGGCTGGTGGCGATCGAGGTGCCCAGATCCCCCTGCAGCGCACGCCAGATCCAGCCGGCGAACTGCTGTGGGAGGGGCTGGTCAAAGCCGTAGATCTGGCGCATCTGCGTCTGCAGTTCCGCCGAGGCGTCGGGCGGCAGCACCGACACCAGCGGGTCACCCGGCGCCAGGTGCACGAGCGAGAAGCACACCAGCGCCACGCCCAGCATGATGGGCAGGGTGTAGAGCAGGCGGCGCAGCAGGTACTGGATCATGGGGCAAGGCGAACCCGGGCCGGCCAGCGCGTCGGCGTACAGCCCGACGCGCCATCACCGGCCCAGGAGGCCGGGAGAGCATCAGTCCATCGTCATCGTGGCGATATCGATGAACCAGCTCTTGGGCTGCACCACGTTCTTCACCTTGGCGCTCATGGCCCGCGGGCCCACGTCGTGGGCGATCCACACGAAGGGCGCCTCCTCGACGATGCGCGCGTGCAGCTTGGAGAGTGCGACGTCACGCGCCTTGTCGTCGAAGGTGCTCCGTGCATCGGCAATCAGCTTGTCGAACTCCGCGTTGCCGAAGTAGCCCCAGTTGTTGGACACCGGCGGGAAGGTCTTGGTGCTGGTGAAGCGCACCATCGCGAAGAACGGATCCATCGCGGCGTAGCTGACGTTGATGGCGTTGGCGCCATTGGCTGACGGGTCCTTCGCGCCCTTGCGCCAGTTGGTGAACAGGGTGTTCCACTCGATGACGTCGAATTGCACGTCGAAGTAGCAGGCCTTGAGCGACTGCTGAACGAACTCGTTCATCGGCAGCGGCTTCTTCAATGATGCGGCGACCACCGAGATCTACACCTTCACCTTCAAGGGCTT
>CAYSOD010000438.1:0-3636 GCA_964432385.1 uncultured Rubrivivax sp. | reverse complement strand
CACGGCGTCGAAATGGTGCAAGCCCCGCGGGCTGGCCAGCGCCTCGTCGATGGTGATGCGTCGCAGCGGCATGGCGCGGTACGGTGTGAGCCTGGGGGGTGTGAGCTGTGCTTGAGGACGGCGGCGTGGCGGGTGCGGGCTCAGGCCACGGCGTCCAGCAGCTCGCTCTCGATGCGCAGCTGCGCGCGTGACTGTTGCAGCTCGGGCCCATCGACCAGAAAGGTGTCTTCCACGCGCTCGCCCAGGGTGCTGACCTTGGCCAGTTGCAGGTTCACGCTGTGTCGCGCCAGCACGCGGGCGATGGCATACAGCAGCCCGGCACGGTCGGTGGCGCTAACGCTCAGCAGCCACCGTTGGGCTCGCTCGTCAGGGCGCAAGGACACGCGAGGCACCACGGGGAAGGACTTCACCCGGCGGGAAACCCGACTCCGCGCGGGCTCGGGCAGTGGGCCCTGCGAAGCCAGCGCCTGTGCCGCCTGAGTCTCCACCAGCGAGATCAGGCTGCGGTAGTCCGACACCGACATCCCCTCCATCGAGGTGCTGACCACCTGAAAGGTGTCCAACGCAAAGCCTCTTCGGGTGGTGTGGATGCGGGCGTCCTGGATGCTGAAGCCTGCGCTGTCGAAGTAGCCGCAGATGCGCGCGAAGAGGTCCGCCCGGTCGGGTGAGAACACGAAGACCTGCAAGCCCTCGCCCACCGACGAGGGCCGCGCCTGCACGACGGGCACCGGGGTGTCCAGATGGCGCCACAAGCAGCGCGCATGCCAAGCGATCTCCGCCGCGTCGTGCCGGGCGAAGTAGCTCACGTCCAAGGTCTTCCACAGCGGCTCTTCCGTACCGGGCAGGGCCGAGTGCAGGGCCAGGATCTGGCGAGCCTCCTGCTTGCGGTGCTCGATCTCGGCCTCCTGGTGCGGGCGAGCACCCCCCAGCGCTCGCAGCGTGGCGCGATACAGGTCTTCCAGCAGCTTGCCCTTCCAGGCATTCCAGACCTTGGGGCTGGTGCCGCGGATGTCAGCCACGGTCAGCAGGTAGAGCGCGGTCAGGCGTTGCTCGGTGCCGACCAGCCCGGCAAAGCGTGAGATCACCTCCGGGTCGCTGAGGTCCTCCTTCTGTGCCACGCGGCTCATGGTCAGGTGATGCAGCACCAGGAACTCGATGAGCTCCATGTCCTGCCGGCTCACCCGGTGGTCGCGGCAGAACCGCCGCACTTCCTGGCCGCCCAGCTCGGAGTGATCCCCGCCCCGGCCCTTGGCCACATCGTGGAAGAGGGCGGCCACGTACAGGATCCAGGGCTGCTCCCACTGCGCGGCCAGCTGCGAGCAGAACGGGTACTCGTGGGCGTGCTCGGGGATGAAGAAGCGGCGCACGTTGCGCAGCACCATCAGGATGTGCTGGTCCACGGTGTAGACGTGGAACAGGTCGTGCTGCATGCGCCCGACGATGCGCCGGAATACCCACAGGTAGCGACCGAGCACCGAGGTCTGGTTCATCAGCCGCAGGGCATGGGTGATGCCTCGAGGTTGCTGCAGGATCTCCAGGAACAACGCCCGGTTGACCGGATCGTGCCGGAAGGCGGCGTCCATCCGCTCCCGCGCGTTGTACAGCGCCCGCAGTGTGCGCGCCGAAAGGCCCTGGATGCCGGGGTTGCGCTGAAAGACCAAAAAGGTCTCCAGGATGGCATGCGGGCGCTGCAGGTAGAGGTCGTCGCGTGCCACCTCCAGCATGCCGCCACGGTCCAGGAAGTCGGCGTCCACCGGACGCATGGGCGCGGCTTCGGAGCCGGCGATGCGCTCCTCCATGTTCAGCATCAGGATCTGGTTGAGCTGCGTCACCGCCTTGGCCGCCCAGTAGTAGCGGTGCATGAGCGCCTCGGAGGAGCGCTGCCCGCGGCCGGTGATCAGCCCGAAGCTGTCGGCCACTGCGGTCTGCAGATCGAACACCAGGCGGTCCTCACGGCGGCCCGCCACGGCGTGCAACCGGGCCCGGATGAGCTTGAGCGTGCCTTCGTGGCGCTGCAACTGCCCCACCTCAAAGGGCGTCAGCAGTCCGCTGGCGGCCAGTTCACGCCAGGTGGCGCCAAAGCCTGCGCCGCGGGCCACCCACACCAGCACCTGCAGATCGCGCAGTCCACCAGGGCTTTCCTTGCAGTTGGGTTCCAGCGCGTACGGTGTGCTCTCGTACTTGACGTGGCGTTGCTGCATTTCCAGCGTCTTGGCGCGCAGGAAGGCCCGTGAGTCCAGCATGGCCGCCGTTGCCGCACGAAAGCGCTCGAACAGCCTGCGCTTACCAGCCACCAGCCGGGATTCCAGCAAAGCCGTCTGCACCGTCACGTCGCGCTGCGCCTCGGCCACGCAGTCTTCGACGGTGCGCACGGAAGAACCGATTTCCAGCCCCGTGTCCCAGCAGGCGGTGATGAAGTCGCCCACGCCCTCGGTGGAGGCGGCCTGCGGCAGCAGCACCAGCACGTCCACATCGGAGTAGGGGAACAACTCGCCTCGGCCGTAGCCGCCGACGGCCACCAACGACAGCCCGTCGGGCACCGGGCTGAGCGCGAGCAGGGCCTGCAGCGTGCGGTCCACATGGCGGGCCAAGCCCTTCAGCAGCCGCTGGGCAGAGCGCGTGGAAGGCCGTTCACCCATGAACTGCGCAATGAGCGCGGCCTTGCCTTCCCGATACGCCGCCCGGATCTGCTGCAGTTGCTGTGGATCGATCGGGGCTGTCATGGCCTTGTCGCACAGGGTGCCGCGGCGCTTGCGCGGGTGCGCCTGGGCAGGGTCAGACGGGTACCGCCACGGCGGGGGGTGTCACGAAGGCGGGAGGCGGTGGGCTGCCGGCCGACAGGGTGAGCACTTCATAGCCCGTCTCGGTGACCAGCACGGTGTGCTCCCACTGTGCCGACAGGGACCGGTCTCGCGTGACGATGGTCCAGCCGTCGTAGGGCCGGTTGCCGCGCCGGTCTTCCTTGATGTCGCGCCGGCCCGCGTTGATCATGGGCTCGATGGTGAAGGTCATGCCCGGCACCAACTCTTCCAGCGTGCCGGGGCGGCCGTAGTGCAGCACCTGCGGCTCCTCGTGGAACTTGCGGCCCACACCATGCCCGCAGAACTCACGCACCACCGAGAAACCGGCATGCTCCGCATGGATCTGGATCGCGTGGCCGATATCGCCCAGGCGCGCCCCCGGGCGCACCTTGACGATGCCCTTCCACATGGCCTCGAAAGTCACGGTGCGCAGGCGCCGCGCGGCGATGGAGGTCTCGCCCACAAGGAACATGCGGCTGTTGTCGCCGTGCCATCCTTCTTTGATGACGGTCACGTCGATGTTGATGATGTCGCCGTTTTTCAAAGGCCGGTCGTTCGGGATGCCGTGGCACACGGTGTGGTTGACCGAGGTGCACAAGGCGGCCGGAAAGGGCGGGTAACCCGGGGGCTGGTAGCCGATGGTGGCCGAGATCGTCTTTTGCTCCTCTTGGATGTACCGGGTGGCGATCCGGTCCAACTCCAAGGTGGTGACCCCCGGCTTGATCAGCGGCGTCAGCATGTCCAGCACCTCGCTGGCCAGTCGGCCGGCCACGCGCATGCCTTCGATGTCTTCGGGGGTTTTGATCACGATGCTCATGCTGGAATTATCCTTTCC
>CAYSOD010000437.1:0-3636 GCA_964432385.1 uncultured Rubrivivax sp. | reverse complement strand
GATCTCGGAACTGGTGGAGCGCGCCGGGGGCAAGAAGGGCGGCATCGTCAGCCCCACCGGGCCGGCGGGCTCGATGATCCTGTTCCACGGCTGCCTGGTGCACGCCTCCACCAGCAATCTCTCGCCCTGGAACCGCGTCAGCGTCTACCTGAGCCTGTGCGCGGTGTCCAACCACATCCGCCGCTTCAAGCGCCCCGAGTACATCGCCCATCGCGACTTCACGCCCATCACCTGCCTGCCCGACGACTGCCTGTTGCGCGACTACCCGGTGGACCTGCCTTGGAAGGATGGCCTGCCCGCCAGCGCCCTGCAGACCTCGCCAGAACCGGTGGATTTCGGGGTGCGTGAAGCAGCCTGAAGGTGGCCAGAGGGCCGTATGTGTACCGAACAAAGGCTGCTGACCTAAAGGACGAACCATGAGAACCTCCTCTACAGGACGCCACGCGCTGCAAAAGGCCTGCGCTGCCCTCGTGGTGGGACTGACTGCTGTCAGCCTGTGGTCACCTGCGGTTGCGCGAGTAACCCGTGTCGTCATTGACGAGCGTGTACCGGTTGCCACTGCTGTGCCTGGCCCCGCCTACGAGCAGTTGGCGGGCCGCGCCTTTGGTGAACTCGACCCATCCCTGCCCGGCAATGCGCTGATCCAGGATATCGGACTGGCCAAGGAGGCCGATGGCAAGGTGCGCTACGTTGCGAGCTTTGTCATCACGCGTCCGGTGGATCCCAAGGCAGGCAGCGGCCTGATGTGGCACGACGTGCCCAACCGCGGGCGCCCCATCAGCATTGCAGCGCAGGAGCGGGCCAGCGGCGACGTGCACCTGGCCAGCGCCTGGCAGGGCGACAACGCGGGGGCCACGGCCGTGCGAGCCACGATGTCCGCAGCCGGCAACCACTGGCTGCAGTTGCCGGTGGCGCGCGGCCCGGGTGAAGAGCGCATCACCGGCCTGGTGTTCGGTCGCATCGTCAACCGCAGCGGCGCTGCCTCTCAAGCGTTGCTGGTACAGACCAACCCGGTGCCCTACAAACCCATGAGCCTGGACACCAGGCAGGCCACACTGGTGTCACGCGGCGCAGAGTTGCAGGACGGCACGGTGATCGACGAGCGGCCCGTGCCACCCGAGGCCTGGGCCTGGGCGCGCTGTGATGCCGCCAACCCCTTTCCCGGCACGCCCGACCCGACCCAGATATGCCTGAAAGACGGCTTCGACGCCAAGCGGCTGTACCAAGTGGTGTTCACCGCGGCCGACCCCTACGTGCTGGGCATCGGCTTCGCCGCCTGGCGTGATGTGGGCCACTTCTTCAAGACGGCGCAGGCCGACGACGTTGGCACACCCAACCCGCTGGCCGGCATGGTCACGCAGAGCATCGGACGTGGCGTCTCGCAGTCCGGCAACTACCTGCGGGGCTGGCTGCACCTGGGCTTCAACCAGGCGGAGACCGGCGGCATGGTGCATGACGGCCTGTGGCCCATCATCGCGGGCAGGCGCATCGCGCTGAACTTCCGCTGGGCGCAGCCGGATGGTGTGCTGGAGCTCTACCAGGCTGGCAGCGAGGGGCCGCAGTGGTGGCTCCCCCACCCGGACCCCGTGCGCGGCTTGCCGTCAGCCGGCATTCTGGGCCGCTGTATGGCCACCAAGACCTGCCCCAAAGTGGTGGAGCACTTTGGCTCGGCCGAGGTTTGGGCGCTGAAACTCACGCCCGAGTGGGTGGGCACGGACGCGAAGGCCGATCTGCCCCTGCCGGACAACGTGCGCCGCTACTACATCGCCAGTTCGACCCACGGCGGAGGTGCCGGCGGTTTCGACACCAGCCTGCCGGGTGTTGCGCTGCCCAAGAGCGGGCCGATGTGTCCCGGCAACAACTTCGGCACTGGGGTGCTGCCGGCCAACCCCGTGCCGCACGCCGAGACGGTGAACGCCATCCGCCACCACTTCCGCCAGTGGGTGATGAAGGGGACTCCACCGCCGGCCAGCCGCTACCCGACGCTGGCTGCGGGCCAACTGGGCGAGGCCCACAAGAAGGGCATCAGCTTCCCGACGCTGCCAGGGCTGCGGCCCATGATTCCGGAGCCCGACTTCATCATGCCGGTACACGACCTCGACTGGGGTCCGGGCTTCAATGCCGTGGACGGCTCGGGTGTGCCGTCGCTGGCGCCGCCACGCATCCGCCAGGTGCTCAAGATGATGGCGCCGAAGGTGAATGCAGACGGCAACGAGTTGGGCGGCGTGCCTGTGGTGCTGCTGGACGCCCCCCTGGGCACCTACCTCGGCTGGAACGTCACCGCCGGCGGTGAGCGCCCCTTCCACGCGGGGCAGATCTGCAACTACCTGGGCGGGATGATCCCGTTCGCCCGCACCAAGGCCGAACGAGAGACGGCCGGTGACCCGCGCCCGTCGCTGCAAGAGCGCTACCGCGACCACGCCGGTTACGTGGAAGCAGTCAAGCGCGCTGTCACACGCGCGCAGTCCGAAGGCTTCCTGCTGGAAGGCGATGGGCAGGCCCTGATCCGCGCCGCCGAGGCCAGCCAGGTTCTGCGCTGACCAGCGAGCACTCGATAACCTCAGCCGCGAGCGAAACGCCTCTCCCACCTTGATGCGAGCAACCGCGCGAGGCCTAGCGCGGACTCCCTGCCTGATGAGAAAGCCTCCCCCATGAGCCTGCACCGCCAACTCCAGCAACGCGCCGCCGACGGGCGGCCCATCCGTGTCGGCCTGATCGGGGCCGGCAAGTTCGGTTCCATGTACCTCTCGCAGGTGCCCCGCACACCCGGCGTGCACCTGGTGGGCATTGCCGACCTGTCGCCGGACGCGGCGCGGGCCAACCTGGCGCGTGTGGGCTGGGACGCGCAGCGCACGCAGTCCGCTTCGCTGGACGCGGCGCTGAAGGACGGCAGCACGCACGTGGGTGAGGACTGGCGCGCACTTGTCTCACACCCAGCCATCGACATCGTGGTGGAGTGCACCGGCCACCCGATTGCCGCGGTGGACCATTGCCTGGAGGCCTTCGCCCACGGCAAGCACGTGGTGAACGTCACGGTGGAGGCAGACGCCTTCTGCGGGCCGCTGCTGGCACGGCGCGCGGCCGAAGCCGGCGTCGTCTACTCGCTGGCCTATGGCGACCAGCCGGCCATGATCTGCGACATGGTGGACTGGGCGCGAACCTGCGGCTTCCCCGTCGTCGCAGCGGGGCGCGGCCACAAGTGGCTGCCGCACTTCTGCGAGTCCACGCCCGAGACGGTGTGGGGCTACTACGGTCTCACGCCCGAGCAGGCCGAGCGCGGCGGCTTGAACCCCAAGATGTTCAACAGCTTCCTTGACGGCTCCAAGCCCAGCATCGAGAGCACGGCGGTGAGCAACGCCACCGGCCTGGCCGTGCCGTCCAACGGCCTGTTGTACCCGCCGGCCAGCGTGGAGGACATCCCCTTCGTGACGCGGCCGCGCGAGGAGGGCGGGGTGTTGGAGCGCAAGGGGATGGTGGAGGTGATCTCCAGCCTGGAAGCCGACGGGCGCAAGATTCCCTATGACATCCGCATGGGCGTGTGGGTGACGGTGGAAGGCGAGACCGACTACATCCGCCACTGCTTCGAGGAATACAACGCCCACACCGACCCCAGCGGGCGCTACTTCACGCTCTACA
>CAYSOD010000436.1:0-3641 GCA_964432385.1 uncultured Rubrivivax sp. | reverse complement strand
TTAACAAACGTCACGATTAACGATGAGCAAACAGACGAATGGAGCCGCAAGCAGCGTTGACTTGCAGTCAGTTAAGGTCTGCATGTTCAATGCTAGCAGGCAGATCTCGGGGTTACCATCAAGTTTTCAGTAGAGCTATCCCTCGGATCGGCTAGACGTACTGCATTTGGGTCAACTGATCTGATCGCGCCATGTTGCGAATGGGGCTACTGCTACGTGATTCCGACAGCACTGCTGGAACAGGCCTGATAAGAGCGTATTGAGGGTACCGTGAGAGCCGAATCAGGTGAACACACCCGCGGGGCTGACTTGGTCGCTACGCCAGACCAGGGCCGCATCATGGCCCTGCTCTTCACCGACGTGGTCGGAAGCACCCGGCTGTGGGAGCGCTTCCCGTCGCAGATGAAGCAGGCCGTGCAGGGTCACGACGCCCTGTCGCGAGAAGCGGTGCAGCGCCATGGCGGTCAGGTGGTGAAGATGGTCGGTGACGGCCTGTACGCCGTATTCGCCGATCCGCTGGATGCCCTAGAGGCCTTGATCGAACTGCAGCTGGCATTGCATAACTCCGACCGTACAGGCGGCTTGGAGTTGCGCATCAGAAGCGGTCTTCACGTGGGCTCGGTCCAGGCCCGCGACAACGACTACTTCGGCCCGGCGGTGAACCGCGCAGCGCGCCTGATGTCTGCGGGCCATGGGCAGCAGATGCTGCTGTCACAGGCCGCAGCGCTGCTGGTGCGTGACCGCCTGCCTCAAGACACCAGCTTGCAGGACCTGGGCATCCTGCGCCTGCGCGATATCGACCATGCCGAGAGCGTCTACCAGGTCAATCACCCTGGCCTGCCCACCCGCTTTCCGCCCTTGAAGGGGCTGGACGCCACGCCCGGCAACCTGCCTCGGCCACTGACGCGCCTGATCGGCCGCACGAAAGATCTGGACCGCATCAGCATTGGTCTGGCACGCAGCCGTCTGCTCACCCTGGTGGGTCCAGGCGGTATCGGCAAGACTCGACTGGCCCTGGCCTGGGCGCAGGCGCATGGCCACGCCTTCACCGATGGGGCTTGGTTCCTGGACCTGACCAGCGTGTCCGACCCAGGCCTCTTAGAGCAGCTACTGGCCTCTGCGCTGGGCGTGCGCGAGGAGGCCAGCAGGCCCCTGGAAGCGACCTTGTCGCAACACCTGGCTGACAGAGAACTGCTCCTGCTGGTGGACAACTGCGAGCACCTCATCGACGCTGCAGCGGGCCTGGTCAGGCGGCTGTTGGACGCCGCCGAAGGCTTGAAGGTACTGGCCACCAGCCGGGAGCCTCTGCGCTTGCTGGGCGAGAGCCTGATCAGCCTGGAACCCCTGGCGGTGGACCCTGCAGGTGGCGAAGCGCAAACTGACGCAGACCCACGCCCCTCGGCCTTTGACACGTTGTTGTTGGAGCCGGCCGAAGATCACCCTGCCCATCAGGTCCATCCCATGGAGGACCTGGAGAGTTGGCTGCAAAACCGACCTGCAGTGGCCTTGCTGGCCGAGCGCATCGAAAGCGCACGGCCCGGCTTTGAACCCACAGCCTCGGAGCGCCGGGACATGCTGGCCATCTGCCGTCAGCTGGACGGCATGCCCATGGCACTGGAACTGGCCGCAGCGCGCGCGCGCCACTTCACGCTAGCGCAGATCAGGCAGCGCCTGATCGACCGCTTCGCCCTGCTGAGCAGCGGCCATCGCAACGCGGCCCCCAGGCAGCAGACCCTGGCCGCGCTGATCGACTGGAGCCATGACCTGCTGAGCGAGCCTGAGCGCTGCCTGCTACGCCGAGTTGCCGTGTTCCCCGGCTCCTTCTCGCTGGAAGCTGCCGAGTCGGTGGTGCCCGACGCCACGCTGCCCCCGGCCGAGGTGCTGCCACTGCTAGGCGAACTGGTGGACAAGTCGCTGGTGACCCGTGAAGCCGGCAGCGGACGGTTCAGGCTGCTGGAAAGCGTGCGGGAGTACGCCCTGAAGCGCCAGGAGACGGCGGGCGAGCGTCCCGACGTGCGCGAGCGCCATCTGGATTGGGTACTGGCGTTTCTGGAAAGCAAGCGAAAGGGGTTGACCGGTCCGGATCAGGCACGCTTGGCCGCTGAGATCGACCTCGAGCAAGCCCATATCGCCTGCGCTCACCAGTGGGCCTGTACCAGCGGCCATGGGGGCTTGAAGGCCTTGAAGCTCGTGCGCGGAACATTCCGCTACATCGTTCATCGTGGGCTGATTCGCGTGGGCCACGTCCAGGCCCTACAAGCCACCTCCCTGTCCGACGCGCAAACCCCGGGCGAGGAGCGCGGATTCGCCTTGTTTGCCCTTGGAACCCACGCGTTGTCCCTGGGCAGGGTGATTGAGGCACAAGAGGTCCTGCTCACCGCTCGGCAGGAAGCGCAAAGCCTGGGCCTGGAGCGGATGCTGTCGCTGACACTGCAGCCGCTTGCCCATGCCTCGATGGAATTGGGCCAGGACGATCAGGCCAAAGCCTATCTTTCCGAGGCCGTGGACACTGCGAGGAAAACCGGCGCGACTTTTGAAACGATGGCCGCGCTCTCGTTACTCGGGCAATTTCAGCGCACCAAAGAAGAGTACCGGGACGCCTTCCAGACGTTCACCGAAGCACTCGCACTGTGCGCAAGGCTGGGTGACGAAACCTCAGGTTGCATCATGCAACTCAACCTCGCCATGGTGAGCCTCGACTCGGATCAACTTCCAGAGTGTGCCAATTGGCTGCGGTCAATCTGCGACTTCATCCAGGGCGAGTCCGGCAAGCAGTTGCAACCCTCTTTTCTGGACTGTACGGCGGCCTATGCGATTGCAACAGGCCAGTTATCCCTGGCCACGCTGCTGACGAAAGCAGCGAACAACGAGTGGGAGCGAAGCGGTACGGCACGCGACGTCGCAGATCAGGAATTTGTCACAAGGTGGGCATCGAGACTGCCTGAGGAAACAGTCGGCGCACAAGCCGCCAACGATCCTGCGCCTGACCCGATGGCTTGCGCAAGGCTGGCGCTGAGGCTGGGCTGACCTGCGTCTTGAGGCAGCGTTATCGAGCGAAGACTGCCCATTCGCAGGGTTCGCATTGCGACCACTTTCGAACAGCCTAGTACTCGCAGCTGAAGCACTGTTGATTTACCCAGCTCATGCAGTGAGCTAGTGACCAGCAATCATCACGAGTCACTTTGCATTTCTTACCTATCGTCAAATTCTGTACCATCGTCTTTTTCATCGAGGCAGCCAAGTTTACGGCCGGCACTCAAGATCGATGACCTGCTCATCGAGCAGTCGTACCAGGTCGATAGCCATTAGCTTGAACACACCCAGTTCAAGAAAGTAACGAGTCCCGATCTCTCACCATTTCTTGATGGAGACGACGGGCATGGACTCTGACGATGACGACATACGAAAAACTCTTGACTTGATTGACGACATGGCTGTGAACGCACCGTACGCCATCCAATTCTTGATCATCACGGCGATAAACGAACTTCGCGGTGCTGTCGATGAAGGCCATGCAAGCCCAGAGCTTCTGCACGACGTCGCTACTCACGCCTTCAATACTTCCCAGTCGCTAAGGCAACGACCTACACACTGAGCAAATGCGACTGGACTTTGACCGTCTTCGACGCACTTATCAGCTC
>CAYSOD010000435.1:0-3642 GCA_964432385.1 uncultured Rubrivivax sp. | reverse complement strand
GATGTGGGCGATGATGGAAAAGTTGCGGATGTGGTTCATCGATGGGAACGAGATCGCGGACCAAACAGGTGAATCGCGCAAGGGCCTCGGAGTCCTGTTCAAGGCCTGTTCAGGGGCTTCTCAAGGACAAGATTTCACCCGGGCCACCGGGCCCTAAAAAAAAGGCGCGTCCAAGGATCGACGCGCCTTCCAACAAGATATGGCAACTGCTTTGTTGGACGGTCATTGTAGCGAAACGGGCCGGTCCGTCATGCGCTGTGGCTCAACGGCGGACAACAGCCCTGGTCCCCAAGGATCTGTGATGTCCACAATTTATCCACAAGCAGACGGCCATCACCGGACCATCGGGTCTGCCTGATCTCCCCTGGGGGGCTGGCAATCCTGTAAGCCCGACAAGCCTGCCGGGCCGGCGCCCCCATTCGCTCAACGGTTGGGCCTGATCACCAGGTAGTTGACCCCCTCGCCGCGCCGCACCAGCACGCTCACAGCCCGGGCCTTCTCGACCTTGGCAGACATTGCGCCAAACTGGCGCAGATCGGTGACCTCGGTGTTGTCCACCGAGAGAATCACGTCACCCTCGCGCAAGCCCGCCCGGGCCGCTGGGCCTTCCACGGCGTCCACGCGCACGCCGCCCTTGACCTTGAGCTCGCGCTTCTGCGACTCAGTGAGTTCGGAAGCGGTGATGCCCAGCGCGCTCTTGACGGGTGCAGCCCCGCTGGGCTCTGCCTGGGCGCGGCGGGTCGGCCGCTCGGGCTCGAACTCGCCCACGGTGACGCTCAACTCCTTGGTCGCGCCGCGGCGGAAGATCTGCAACGCAGCCTTGGAGCCCGGACGGATGGAGCCCACGATGCGGGGCAGATCGCCCGACTTTTCCACCACCTTGCCATCCACACGCGTGATGATGTCTCCGGCTTCCACGCCCGCCTTGTCGGCCGGGCCACCGGACTCCACGCTCTGCACCAGGGCGCCTGCGGGCTTGCCCAGACCAATGGCTTCAGCCACCTCTTTGGTGACGGGAGCGATCTGCACCCCAATCCGGCCACGGATCACCCGGCCGTTGGCGCGCAGCTGATCCGACACCCGCATGGCCTCGTCGATCGGGATGGCAAAGCTGATGCCCATGAAGCCACCAGAGCGGCTGTAGATCTGGGAGTTGATGCCCACGACCTCGCCACGCAGGTTCAGCAAGGGCCCACCCGAGTTGCCTGGGTTGATCGCCACATCGGTCTGGATGAAGGGCAGGTAGTCGCCCGTGTCGCGCTGCTTGGCGCTGACGATGCCCGCCGTCACCGAGTTCTCCAGGCCAAAGGGCGATCCGATGGCCATGACCCATTCGCCCACCTTCAGCCGATTCACGTCGCCAATTTTCACGAAGGGCAAGCCCGCGGCCTCGATCTTGACCACCGCCACGTCGGTGCGCTTGTCCGCCCCGACGATCCTCGCCTTGAACTCGCGCTTGTCGGTCAGCGTGACCAGCACCTCGTCGGCACCGTCGACCACGTGGGCGTTGGTCATGATGAAACCGTCGGCACTGAGGATGAAGCCCGACCCAACCCCACGCTGCTGAGGCTCTTCGTCGCCACGCGGGCCGGATCGGGGCCCGGGCCGTCCCGGCATGGGAATGCCGAACCGGCGGAAGAACTCCTCCATGCTCGGGTCCACTTCTCCTCCACCAGGTGCGCTGGCGCGGCCTCGCTCGGTGGTGCGGATGTTCACCACCGAGGGCCCGACCCGCTCGACCAGTTCTGTGAAATCAGGCAAGGTCTGGGCCTGCACCATTGCGGGTACCGCCAGGGCTGCTGCCCCCAGCAAGGCTGCGGCAGCATGCAGCAGGCGCCGCCTGAAAGCGTCAACCGGCGCTCTGGAGGGGCTCGACAGAAGAGCTTGCAACATCTTGTTTCTCCGAAGGGGGTTCAAGGGCCGGGTCTGGCGACGAAAGGTGACGTCCGGATAGCGAAGCGTACGAGACTTGGGATGGGTTGACTGCCGACCTGGGATTCAGGTGAGGGCCAAACGCGCCACTGCAAGAGCACGGCCCCGGGCCCGAGGCCGACCCGCCCAGTCGTCCACCGTCTGCCTTGCCTCACGATCGCACCGCCGGTAGCCACAGAGTCGGCATGACGGTCGGACATTCAGCGAACTTCGCTGGGAAGACGGCTTGGGGGCGCACCGTACAGCGCAACGCGAAGACGGTGCCATGCCCGGCCGGTTTGGCGCTGGCTGACCGCCACCCAGTCCGCCCCCTCCCACGAGGGTGGCGCCCCCAGTCGCAGCAGCATCCAGGGCCCCAGATCGATCATGACTTGAGGAGCACAAACCTCGAAAGCGAGGTCGTCGAGCTCAAGCCCGCACGCCCAACCACGCCGTAATTGCCACTCTCCGCCGGTCCAGGCCAGAGCGAGCGGCAAGACGGTGGCCTGGCGCCAGACGACGCTGCCGACCGTCAAGGCCAAACCCAGCACCACCACCAGCAGCCATGTCACAACAACCGCATCCGAGCCTGACCGCAGGGCCTGCATCGAGTCTTGCACCCGCCCTTGCACCAGCCACACGCCCGCACTCGCCAACGACACAGCCCACAGGCCTGCCGAGGCAGCGCGCCACATGGGCTCCGTCCTCAATTCGACCCGTACGGGCGGAGGAGCACGCATGGTGGTCAGCTCAGGCTTCGGCCGACTGAACAGGCTGCGCCGTCAGGCACCGGCTCCAGGCCTCGGAGCGGAAATCACACCGCCGCTGCGGGGTGCACGCCCCCGGAGGTCAGGCGGCACGCCTGAAGACCAGGGTGCCGTTGGTGCCGCCGAAGCCAAAGTTGTTCTTCACCGCCACGTCGATCTTCATTTCCCGCGCGACGTTGGCGCAGTAGTCCAGGTCGCACTCCGGATCCTGCTGGAAGATGTTGATCGTTGGCGGCGACACTTGATGGTGCAAGGCCAGCACGGTGAACACCGACTCGATGCCCCCGGCCCCGCCCAGCAGGTGGCCCGTCATCGACTTGGTGGAATTCACGACCATGCGCTTGGCGTGATCGCCAAAGGCGACCTTGATGGCGTTGGTCTCGTTGATGTCGCCTAAAGGTGTGGAAGTACCGTGAGCATTGAGGTACTGCACCTCATCTGCATTCACCTTTGCGTTACGCAGGGCGGCCAGCATCGAGCGCTTGGGGCCGTCGACGTTGGGAGCGGTCATGTGGTACGCGTCAGCACCCATGCCAAAGCCGGCCAGCTCCGCATAAATCTTCGCGCCACGCCGGCGGGCGTGCTCGAACTCTTCCAGGACCAGCACCCCTGAGCCTTCGCCCAGCACGAAGCCGTCACGGTCCTTGTCGAAAGGGCGAGAAGCGGTCTGGGGCGAGTCATTGCGGGTCGACAGCGCGCGCGCTGCCGCGAAGCCTCCCACCCCCAGCGGCGACACCGTGCTCTCGGCACCGCCGGCGATCATCACGTCGGCGTCGCCGTACTCGATCATGCGGCCCGCATCACCAATGCAGTGCAGCCCAGTGGTGCACGCGGTGACGATGGCCAGGTTGGGGCCCTTGAACCCGTACTTGATCGACAAGTGCCCGGAGATCATGTTGATGATCGAAGCAGGCACGAAGAAGGGGGAAATACGGCGCGGACCGCGTTCGCGGTAGTCGCCGTC
>CAYSOD010000434.1:0-3661 GCA_964432385.1 uncultured Rubrivivax sp. | reverse complement strand
GCCACCGCGCAGGCCACGCGCACCCTGGTGGACACCGGAGAGACGCGGTTCGTGTCGGGCGAGCACGCACGCTAGCAGCCACGCTAGCCGAGCCGATCTGCTGCAGCGCACGCCCGAACGGCACATCTGACACGGCGCTTCACCCTTCACCCTGCAACTCCACCGGAGACCCACCATGGGCCTGCGATTCCTCGAGCACCTGCTGATCCTCACCCACGACCCGGACGCCACGCGCGACTGGTTCGTGCAGAACCTGGGCTTCCGTGAGGGCTACCACCCTGAGTTCGGCTTTCCCGTGTATTGGCTGTACATCGGTGAGCAGGACGTCATCCACATCGGCAAGGCCCGGCACTCCGCCCATCAGGACACCTACCTGAAGACGCCCAGCGACAAGGAAGGCGCCGACTACGCTGCGGCGGGTGCCTTGGGCTCGGGCCGTATCGACCATCTGTGCATCAACTGCGACGGCCTGGCCGAGTTCATCGACCGGCTCCAGGCCAATGGTGTGGAGTTCAGCGAGCGCAAGGCCCACAACTCCAAGCTCTACCAACTCTTCATGCGCGAGCCCATCAACGGCATCAAGGTGGAGCTCAACTTCGACTGGCGCGAGGCCGCCGCCCTGGGCCGCGTGCCGGAGTGGACGGACGCCGGCAGCAACGAGAAGTCGGCCGCCGAGGTGATGCTGGCCAAGGAAGCGCCGGTCAAGGTGTCCACTTTTTGAGGCGCGTGAGACGCAAGCCCATGGACCGACGCCACTTCCTCCAGCGCACCAGCGCAGCATCACTGGCCGCCATCGTGCCCGGCCTTGCAACGGCACAGGGTTCGGCCCCGTCCTACCCCGGCCCAGTGAAAGTGCTGCTGCCCCTGCAGGCGGCCAGCGCCTCAGACATCGCGGTGCGCCTGATGACCGAGCGCCTGGCGCCGCGCCTGGGCACGGCCCTGGTGGTGGAGAACGTGGCGGCTGCGGCCGGGCTGGTGGGGCTGGAACAGCTCTCACGCACCCGCCCGGACGGGCGCACCGTGGCGGCGCTGAACAACAGCATCGTCACCATCCTGCCGCACCTGCAGCCGACCAAGATCAAGGGCGAGCCGCGGCGTGACTACCTGCCCGTGGCGGGTATCGCCAACATCCCCACCTTCTTCGCGGTGCCGGCTTCGTCGCCCGTGAAGACCGTGCAAGACCTGATCAAGCTGGCCAAGGGGCAGCCTGACAAGCTGACCTACGCTTCCGGCGGCGTGGGCAGCCCGCAGCACCTGGCCACGGAGATGTTCAAGTCCTTCAGCGGTACGTCGCTGCTGCACGTGCCTTACCGGGGCGCCAGCCAGGCCGCGCTGGCCGTGGCCTCGGGCGAAGTGCAGTTGATGTCCATGGCGTTGTCGCTGGCGCAACCCTTCCTTGCGGACAACCGGGTGCGCCTGATCGGCTACTGCGGTACCGAACGCCACGCGCAGTTCCGTGACCTGCCCACCCTGCGCGAGCAGGGCGTGAAGGGCTACGACTACTCGTCCTGGGTGGCCCTGTTCCTGGCTCGGGAGACACCGTCCGAGCTGGTCGAGCAACTGCGCCGGGAAGCGCAGGCCGTGGCCGAAGACCGCGACTTCCATGTCCAGCTCATCCGCTCCGGCCTGGAGCCCTGGGCGCGCACGCCGGCCCAGCTGGCCCGCGTGATCGATGACGATTTCGAGCGGTGGCGCAAGGTCATCCAGGACGCCAAGATTCAGGCCAACTAGACGCAGAACCCATGCCCACGCCCACCCTCATGGCCGGTTACCAGGGAGCGGCTTCCATCCTGACCCGCTCGCTGCGCACGCTCGCGCAGCGTCTGGAGGCGGCCGGGTGGGACGGCGGGGTGGCGCTGCAGCCTGACGTCACCCAGGCCGGGGAGACCGCGGCCTCCTTGTTCGCATCGCTGGAGCAGGGCGCGCGCCAGCTCGGCTACATGGCCTCAGGCTATCTGAGCCAGCGCGTGCCCGAACTGGAGGTGCTGGACCTGCCCTTTGCCGTGGCCGACCGCGCCCAGGCCCTGGCCGCACTGGATGGTGAAGCCGGCCGGCTGTTGCGCCAGGCCGTTGAGCGGGCCACAGGCCTGCGCGTGCTGGCCTTCTGGGACAACGGCTTTCGGCATGTTTCCAACGCGCTGCGGCCGCTGCGCAGCCCGGCCGACTGCCAAGGTCTGGTCATCCGCACGCTGGACAGCGCCGCCTACCGCGAGGCCTTGGCCGCGCTGGGTTTCCAGCCCATGACCACCGACGTGAAAGACCTCGTGCGCGTGGTGGAGACCGGCGCCGTGCAGGCCCAGGAGAACCCGCTGACCAACCTGCTGACCTTCGCCCTGTGGCGCCACCACCCTCATGTCAGCCTGACCGGGCACTTCTTCGGCGTGCTGCTGCTGGTGTGCCCGCGGGCCTGGCACGAGGCCCTGAGCACGGCACAGCGTGAGGCCCTGGACGCCGCCTTGGCCGAGGCCACCCGCGCCCAGCGCGCCTGGGCGGGCCAGCAGGACGAAGAAGCCCTGTCCGCCTTGCGCACCCAGGGTGTGCAGGTGCTGCACGCGGACGATCTGGACCTGCCGGCGATGCGCCAGGCCACCACGGCCGTCAGCCAACGTCTGCGCGAGCGATTGCCCGCAGCTCTGGTGCAGGCCTACCTGCCAACCGCCCTCCACTGACGCGAGGGCACCCCTGCTCACCCACGAGACCTCACCGAAAAGCGCTGCTGATCGTTGGTTTGCTCATCCTCTTACATCCTTTCCTCCTTCTCTTCTTTGACCCGCTCCTGATTCCACCCACACCCCATGAAGATCCAAGCCGTCCGATTCCACGCCCCCGGGGGCCCCGAGGCCCTGTTGCTCGAGCAGCTCGATCTGCCCGAGCCCGCTGCCGGAGAGGTGCGCATCCGCCACACCGCCATCGGCCTGAACTTCCAGGACATCTATGCCCGTTCTGGCGCCTACCCTTTCCCGCTGCCCAGCGGGCTGGGTACCGAGGCCGCCGGCGTGGTCGAAGCCCTGGGCCCGGGCGTCACCGACTTCCAGGTGGGTGAGCGCGTGTGCTACATCAGCGGCCCGGTGCTGGGCGCGTGCGCCACCCACCGCAATTACCCGGCAGCGCGGTTGCTGAAGTCGCCCGCCCACATGAGCGACGAGCAACTCGCCGCCATGATGCTCAAGGCCATGACGGTGGAGTACCTGGTGCAGCGCTGCTACGCGGTCAAGCCCGGTCAGTTCGTGCTGTGGCACGCCGCCGCAGGCGGCGTGGGCCTGCTGGCGGGCCAGTGGGGGCGCCACATCGGCGCGCGCATGATCGGTGTGGCCGCGGGCCCGCAGAAGTGCCAGCTGGCGCTGGACAACGGCTACGAGTTCTGCATCGACCGCCTGAGCGAAGACGTGGCCGCCCGCGTGAAGGAGATCACCGGCGGCGCCGGGGTGCCGGTGGTCTACGACTCCGTGGGCAAGAACTCCTTTGACCAGTCGCTGGCCAGCCTGGCCCCGCGCGGCTACTTCGTTTCCTTCGGAACCACCACGGGTGCGCCGCCTCCCGTGCCGGCGGCCACGCTGCAGAAGATGGGCTCGCTGTACTTCACGCGCCCCACGCTCGTGACCTACACCGCCTCCACGGCCGAATTGCGCGACTCGGCGCAGGCCGTGTTCGACCTCGTCGC
>CAYSOD010000433.1:0-3661 GCA_964432385.1 uncultured Rubrivivax sp. | reverse complement strand
CGGACAACTGTCCGGCGGCGAGCGCGGCCGTTTGCACCTGGCCAAGACCCTGGCCCAGGGTGGCAACGTGCTGATGCTGGACGAGCCCTCCAACGACCTGGACGTGGAAACCCTGCGCGCTCTGGAAGAGGCCTTGTTGGAGTTTGCCGGCAGCGCCATGGTCATCAGCCATGACCGCTGGTTCCTGGACCGCATCTGCACCCACATCCTGGCCGCCGAAGGCGACAGCCAGTGGTTCTTCTTCGACGGCAACTACCAGGAGTACGAGGCCGACAAGAAGAAGCGTCTGGGCGAAGAAGGTGCACGCCCGAAGCGCGTGCGATTCAAGTCGATCTGACCCTGCCGCACCAGAGCGTGCCCCTGGGACAACCCGGCGGGTTCTGTCGACGAGGACAAACTGGTTCACACTGCAGGCTAATTTCTCAGCAGGTGTGAACCGATGACTTCGAGCCTTCCCTTCCCGCTGGCCGCCACCATGGCGGCCGTGTTCCTTCTGGCCGCCTGCGCCACCCCACCCCAGGCTGGCCCTGAAGCAGCGGCCGGGGCCCCGGCCCCGACCCCCAAGGCCGAGCAGAAGACCGCTGCCGCCTCCGCCCGTGCAGCCTCCGCCCCTGTCCGTGCCACAGCTCGGACCACCGCACCTTCGGCCGCAGTGGCCGCCGCTGCACCAGCCGCCTCTGCACCGGGCGCTGCCAGCGGTTCAGCCGCTCGCACCGGCGCCCCTGCTGCTGGTCCGGCCGCCGGGCCCGCCACTGCGCCGACGGCCGCCCCGCCTGCTGCGCCGCCTGGCACGCCTCCGGCTTTCGCCACCGTCATCAGGGATGCGAAGAAGACCGATGGGCTGTTCACCGTTTGGCAGAAGGACGACAAGTTCTGGCTCGAACTCAAGCCCGAGGACTTCGACAAGCCCTTCTTCCTGTCACCCAAGGTCGCACGCGGTATTGGTGAGAAGGGCCTGTATGGCGGCTCCATGGCCAGCCGTTGGGGTGGCTATGGTCGCCCGCAGATCGTGGAGTTCCAGAAGGTCCACAACCAGGTGCGGATGCTGGCGGTCAACAACGAGTTCATCGCCCGGGCTGGCACCCCCGAGGCCCGTGCGGTGAACGCGGCCTTCTCACGCAGTCTGCTGTCCAGCACCTCGGTAGCCAGCGCGCCGCATCCGGAGCGCAAGACGGTGCTGGTGGAGGCCAACGGCCTGTTCGTGAACGACATGCTGGGGCTGGGCATGAGCCTGGGCCGCACCTATCGCCAGGGTTACAGCTTCGACGCCCGCCACTCCGGCATCGACCGCGTGCGTGGCAAGGCCGACCTCGTGGTCTTCGAGGTCACCAGCCACTACGCCACGCCCAACATCAGCTTCCCGACCCCCGGAGCCGCTCCCCCGGGATCGCCCACGCCGACCACGCCCATGGGGCTGCCGGACGTGCGCAGCATGTTCTTTGGCCTGCACTACTCCCTGGGCAAGCTGCCTGATATGCCCATGACACCGCGCCGGGCGGATTCCAGGCTCGGCCACTTCACCACCACGGTGCAGGACTTCAGCAGTGATCTGGCGCGCACCCCCAGGCAGCGCTACGTGAACCGCTGGCGACTGGAGAAGAAGGACCCCGCCGCCGCCGTGTCCGAGCCGGTCAAGCCCATCACGTTCTGGTTGGACAAGACCATCCCCGTGGCTTACCGCGGCGCCATCACCGAAGGCATCCTCGAATGGAACAAGGCCTTCGAGAGGATCGGCTTCAAGAACGCCATCGTGGTCCAACAGCAGGCTGACGATGCCGATTTCGACACACTGGACCTCGGCGTGGCTTCGGTGCGGTGGATGACCAACTCCCAGGCCAGCTTTGGCGCCATCGGGCCCAGCCACATGGACCCGCGCACGGGGGAAATCCTGGACGCCGACATCGCCTTCGAGAGCTTGTCCTCGCGCAGCCTGCGGGCCACCCGCGCGCAGGTGCTCGGCAAGGGTTTCACGGCCGACTGGGGCAGCCTGCTGCAGGCCGCTGACGCGGTCAGAGAAGGGCTGCTTCCCGCGGTCCAGAACGGTACCCACGTGCATGGTGAAGCCTGCCTTCACGGGGACCATGCGGCCGAGCAGATGAGCTACGCCATGGAGGTGCTGGAGGCCCGAGGTGACCTGGATCCAGACAGCCCCGAAGTGCGGCAGTTCGTGCTGGATTACCTCAAGGACGTGACCATGCATGAGGTGGGCCACACCTTGGGCCTGCGTCACAACTTCCGCTCCTCGCGCATCTACACCGAGCAGCAGTTGTCCGACGAAGCTTTCACCCGAGAGAACAGTCTCGCCGGCTCGGTGATGGAGTACGCGCCCATCAACCTGCCCCGGCCTGGCGAAAAGGGCGG
Source organism: uncultured Rubrivivax sp. (assembly GCA_964432385.1). Taxonomy (GTDB): domain Bacteria; phylum Pseudomonadota; class Gammaproteobacteria; order Burkholderiales; family Burkholderiaceae_C; genus Rubrivivax. The sequence continues at coordinate 1,300 of CAYSOD010000433.1, read as the reverse complement.
TCTGGCCTGGCAATTGGTGCTGGGGCCCTACGACTTCTGGGCCATCGAGTACGCCTACAAGCCTCTGGATTCCAAGGCCGAGGCGTCGGAGCTTCAGCGCATCGCCTCACGCAGCGCTGAGCGCTACCTGGCCTACGGCACCGATGAGGACAACTCCCTGGGCATCGACCCGGAGTCGCTGCAGGGCGATCTGGGGGACGACCCCGTGGTGTTTGCCAAGAAGCGCTTCGATATCGGGCGCGACCTGATCGCGCGGCAGGAGGCCCGGGTGCTCAAGCCCGAGACGGACTACTCGGTGCTGCGGCGCTCCATCACCTACGCGGTGCGCGACATGGGTCGCGCCGCGGGCATCCTGGCGCGTCAGATCGGTGGCGTACGCACCCTGCGGGACCACCCGGGCACCGGACGCGACCCGTTGCAGCCGGTGTCTGCTGCCGTGCAGCGTGAGGCCCTGGACACCCTGTCCAAAGGTTTGATGGCGGCTGACAGCCTCAAGCTCAGTGCGGCCTTGCAGCGCAAACTGGCCCCAAGTTACGAGGACCGCTCCGATGCGGCCTTTGGCGAAGGTCAGCCGGTGGAGACTGACTTCTCCATCGACGCTTTCCTGACCCAGCTGCGCAAGGCCCTGCTGGCCCAACTGACCAGCGACGGGGTGGCCAACCGCTTGCTGGACAGTGTGGGCAAGCTGCCAGCTGGCGAGGTCTTCCCCGTGTCCGAGCTGTACGCCCGCTTGCGTGCCGACATCTGGAGTGAACTGTCCTCAGCTTCAGATATCACGCCTGCACGCCGCGAGTTGCAGCGCGAGCACCTGAACCGGATCGCCGGACAGATCCTGCGTCCCACCGCCGCACGGGCCGACACGCGGAGCGTCATGCGTGCCGAGGCGCTGGCGCTGCAGAAGTCCCTGAAGGCGGCCGCGGCGCGCACTGGGTGGAGCGCCGACACGCGTGCCCACCTGCAAGACAGTCTGGATCTGCTGAACGAGGCCCTGGCCGCCAAGATGCAGCGCGCCGGGCTCTGAAGTGACACGCGGCCCGGTTGGGCCGCGTCGTGACGTTGCGGTGGGTTGAGGGCTTGAGCCTCAGGCCAGCGGTTCGGTCCTTGCTATCAACCAGGCCAGCGCCTCGCCGCTGACCAGCGGCGCCAGTTCGGCCAGCACACGGGCGTGGTAGGCGTTGAGCCAGGTGACCTCATCGTCGCGCAGCAGGCGGCGCTCGATGCAGCGGGTGTCGATCGGACACAGCGTGAGCGTCTCGAACTCCAGCATCTCGGCGAAGGTGGCCCCCTCGGGCGTCTGCGC
>CAYSOD010000432.1:0-3675 GCA_964432385.1 uncultured Rubrivivax sp. | reverse complement strand
GTGGTGTCGGTGACCAGCACGTCGGCGCCCCGGACGAAGCTGGCCAGGCGCTCGAAGTACTCCGCGTCGTGGAAGGGTGAGTCTTGGGGATAGAGCTCGTTGTCGGTGACGTAGCAAACTGATCGACCCTGGTGCGTAACCCGGTAGCCCAGGCAGTTGCCCGGGTGGCTCAGCAGCATGGTCTCGATGTGGAAGGGGCCGATGTCGAAGGTTTCTTCGCGCAGGTCACGGAAGTACACACGGGCGCCAAACTCGCGCATGGTCACCGGGAAGTACACATCGTCCATCTGCGCCGAGATGGTCTGCATCATGGAGGCGTCTCCGTGGCGCGAGCCCATGATCTCGATCTCATTGCCTTGGATGTACAGCGGCGTGAAGAAGGGCAAGGCGTTGATGTGGTCCCAGTGCGGGTGGGTGATGAGGATCTTGGCGGTGAGCCGCTCCTTGGGCCGCTTCATCAGCGCGTTGGACAAGCGCTTGATGCCCGAGCCCGCGTCGAAGATGAGCAGCGGCTCGCCCGCCACCTCTAGCGTCAGGCAGGAGGTGTTGCCCCCGTAGCGCAGCGTCTCGGGGCCTGGCACCGGCAGCGTGCCTCGCACCCCCCAGAAGCTCAGCTTGAGCTCATTGGCCAGCAGGGACGACACCGTGGCCAGAAAAGTCTCCGGCCGAATGGGCTTGACGATGTAGCCGTCGGCCCCCAGCTGCCGCGCGCGCCGCTGGTCGTGCTCGTAGGCTTTGCTCGACACCACGATGATCTTGACCTTCGCGAAGTCCGGTTTTTCGCGCAGCCGACGGCACACCTCGAATCCGTCCATCTCCGGCATCATCAAGTCCAGGATCACGACGTCGGGTGCGATCGCGGAGGCGTCCTGCAAGGCCTGCACTGGGGACTTGCGAACCTCTGCGGTGTGTCCTGCAGACTCCAGCAGCATCTTCTCCAGCAACGCGATGGACTCGCTGTCGTCGACGATCAGGAATTTCATGAGGTTGCGCTCCGCCGTGGTGGGCAAGGCCCATCCACCTGCCGACGAATGTCACTAAGATGCGTGGGTGATGTGATTCTGCTCTGTTGGCGGATCGGTCAGTAGATGGCAGCGCGCAGGCCCCTCTCCACGCCCATACGCTCTTGAATTGAAGTACTATTTTCGGTACTGAAGAGCCACTTTTATGCGGCTCAATCCAACATGAACCTGCTCACCGTTGCCGAAATCAAACGTCGTGGCATGGCGGCCATCGAGGAGGGCCTTCGCAAGGGCCCGGTGCACATCGTCAAGCGCAACCAGCCGGCGGCCGTGGTGTTGTCTGAGGATGACTACCGTGCCTTGTGCCAGCCGCAGAGCCTCCCGCAGGGCGGTATGACCGCATTGCAATGGCTGGCGGCTCAGCCGCCAAAAGGGAGGCGGACCAAGGCAGAGATTGACCGGCGCTTGCGTGAAGACCGGGCCTGGTGAGTCCCGGCGGTGTTCGCCTTCCTCGATGCCAGCGCGCTGATCTATCTCGTGGAGGGTGCGGAGCCCTTCGCATCTCGTGCAAGGCGCGCGTTGTCAGATCTTGCGGATCATGAGCCGTCTACGGGCGTCGCCCTGAGCCGCCTGACCTGGCTGGAGTGTCGGGTGCGTCCGCTGCGCGAGGGGGAATCAGAGGTTCTGGAAGCCTTTGATGCCTTCTTTCGGCGCTCTGACGTGTTGTGGGTCGAGTTGAGCGCTCAGGTCGTTGAGCTTGCCACCGAGATTCGGGCCCGTACGGGATTGAAGACCCCTGATGCGCTCCAAGCTGCGTGCTGTCTGCAGCTGGGAGCCGATCACCTCTTTGTCACAGGCGACATCACATTTCGCAAGGTGCCAGGGCTGAAAGTCAGGGTGTTGAAGTGAGGTCCTGCTGCTTGGCGGCTGACCGATAGCGGAAGGTTGCAGGCGCTGGGGGCGCTGATGCTGCTGTGGCAGTGCTCGCCGCTGCACAGCGGCACGCCGCTGTACCCGGTGGTGCAGCAGCTGCAGCAGGCGGTACAGATCGAGCCGGGCTTGGAGACCAGGCTCAGCCAGGCCGCAGTGCCCGAGGCCACGCGGGGCTGGGTGCTGAGGCTGGCGGGGGCCGCAGCACAGCAGCCCACGGGGCTGGATCCGTCGGTGGAGAAGACGAACACGCTGTACGCGGTGGTGGAGGCGCTGCAGGCGCTGAGCGCCAGGCAGCCGGTGCTGCTGTTGCTGGAGGACGCGCACTGGATCGACCCGAGCACGGAGGAGCTGCTGGGGCTGGCGGTGCAGCAGCTCAGGGCGCACCGGGTGCTGCTGGTGGTGACCTCGCGCCCGGGCTACGAGCCCGGCTGGCAGCAGGCGCCGAACCTGACGCGGCTGGCGCTGAGCCGGCTGGCGCAGCGGCAGAGCCTGCAGCTGGCGCAGGAGGTGGCCAGCGAGGTGGCGCGCAGCGTGATGGGGCAGTGGAGCTTGCCCAAGGAGCTGCTGGAGCAGATCGTCAAGCGCACGGACGGGGTGCCGCTGTTTGTGGAGGAGCTGACGAAGGCGGTGCTGGAGGCGGGGCTGCCGCAGGAGCTGCAGCAGGGGTGGCAGGGTGAAGGGATTGCCAAGCTTGCGATCCCCACGACGCTGCAGGACTCGCTGACGGCGCGGCTGGACCGGTTGCAGCCGGGCACGCGGGAGGTGGCGCAGGCGGCCTCGGTGATTGGGCGGGAGTTCTCGCAGGCGGTGCTGTGCGAGGCTTTGAAGCCGATGGGCGAGGCGCAGGTGGTGCAGGCGCTGCAGGAGCTGCAGAGGGCGGAGCTGGTGTACCTGCGGCAGGGGGCGCTGCCCGTTGGGGGTGGAGGCACGGGCAATGCAAGCGGTGCCGGCAACACCGGCCCTTCCGGCACGGCTGGCACGGGCAGCTTCAAGCACGCGCTGGTGAGGGATGCGGCGTACGGCAGCTTGCTGAAGGCGCAGCGCGCGCAGTGGCACGCGAAGGTGGCGCGGGCGCTGGAGGCGGTGCAGCCGCAGGTGGTGCAGCAGCAGCCGGAGCTGCTGGCCGGGCATCGGCAGCAGGCCGGCGAGCTGGCAGCCGCGCTGGAGCTGTGGCGAAAGGCGGGGGACCTGGCCTTCAGCCGCTCGTCGCTCGTGGAGGCGGCTGAGCATTACCGGGCGGCCATTGCGCTGTGCGCGCAGGTGCAGCCTGAGCCGGCGGTGGAGTTCCACTTGCAGATGCAACTCGCAGTGGTGCTAACGCAGACACAAGGTTATGGATCCAATGAGGGACTAACTGCAGCTCGGCGAGCCTATTCGCTTACCTCGGACCCAGTGTTGTGGGAGAAGCGATTTGAGGCCGCTCGAGCGTATGGCACTAGCCTTGTCTCCAGGGGTCAATTGCCGAGACGGATCAATGCGTCAAGGCGTGCCTGGCTACCCTGCCAGCCGGTCCTGATCGGTCCCACGACGTGATCGGCGCCACGTCCTGCCTTTGGGTCCTGGGAGCGTCATCACAACTCGCAGGACGATGTGAAGAAGCTAGATCGCAGTTCACCGAGTGCCTGCATTTGTTAGAGCGGGCTCACGGTCATGAAGCGGTGATGAATTGGGGGGGAGCTCACCCAAGGGTGGCCGTCCTCCTTTGGCTTGAGCGCACGCTCATGTATGTCGGACTTTTGGATCAGGGGTTACGGGCCTGTGAGAGTGCGCTGTCGCTAGC
>CAYSOD010000431.1:0-3679 GCA_964432385.1 uncultured Rubrivivax sp. | reverse complement strand
CTCAAGGCCTTGAAGGGCCGTCGTAACGTCGACGTGCCCGCAGGCTACCTGGTCAAGCAGTTGGGCGTGGCCCTGATCCCGCTGGCGATCTTTCTGATGGCCCTGGGTGGAAGCTGGCACCTGAACACCGCCCCCGTGCAGGAGGAAGCTGCCGAGGTGGCGCCTGCCGGCGGCGGCGTGGCGGTGCCTGCCGGTGCTGCCACTGAGGCTGCTGCTCCTGGCAGCGGGCTGCAGGAACCCCCCTCCACAGAAGGCGTGAAGGAGCCTCCGGGAGCGCAGTCCAGCCTCAAGGAACCTCCAGGCACGGACGGCGGCGGCGTCAAGGAGCCGCCCGGTGCAGACTCTGGCGTCAAGGAGCCCCCGGGTGCCGGCACTGGGGTCAAGGAACCCCCAGGAGCTGACGCCGGTGGCGTCAAGGAGCCTCCCGGCGCCTCTGCCGGTGTGCAGGAACCTCCCGGTGCGACAGGGGGTGGCGCCGGGTCGGGAGCATCTTCGCCAGCGGTGAACGCGCAGCGCACGCCCCCCACCACGGGCTGGTGGATCGGCGCAGGCGTGGGGGCCCTGGCCATGGTGGCGTTCTATGCCATCTTGAGCTTCCAGCGCCTGGAGATCTTCAAGATGCTGCTGGGCAGCTTCTTCCCCTTGCTGGTGCTGATCCTGGCCGTGCTGGGCTCCATCGTGTTCGGCCTGGCCACCCCCACCGAGGCCGCGGCCGTGGGCGCGTTCGGCGGCTTCGTGCTGGCGGTGGCCTACAAGCAGTTCAACATGTCGGTGCTCAAGGAGTCGGTCTTCCTCACCGCCAAGACCAGCGCCATGGTGTGCTGGCTGTTCGTGGGCTCGGCCATCTTCTCCGCCGCCTTCGCCCTGCTGGGCGGGCAGGAGTTGGTGGAGAAGTGGGTCATGTCGATGAACCTGACCAAGACCGAGTTCCTGATCCTCAGCCAGGTGATCATCTTCGTCCTGGGCTGGCCGCTGGAGTGGACCGAGATCATCGTGATCTTCATGCCCATCTTCATCCCGCTGCTGGATAACTTCGGGGTGGACCCGCTGTTCTTCGGCCTGCTGGTGGCGCTGAACCTGCAAACGGCCTTCCTGAGCCCGCCGGTGGCCATGGCGGCCTTCTACCTCAAGGGCGTGAGCCCGCCCCACGTGACGCTGAACCAGATCTTTGCGGGCATGCTGCCGTTCATGGGGATCCAGGTCATCGCGATCATTCTGCTGTACCAGTTCCCGGCCATCGGGTTGTGGTTGCCGCAGGTGCTGTACAAGTAGACGGCCGGCCAGGGTGGCGCTCAGCGGGCGCCACCCGTCTGCGCCTGGCGCAGTTCGTCGGCTCAGGAGTGCGGGCCGTCGCAGTCGGATGGGCGCGGCATGCGTGGCAGCCTAGAGTGCCTGCACCGCTTGACATGACCGCCGCCTGAGATGAACCCCTCGCCCGCCCCTGTTTCCGCGCCAGCCGTTGGGCGCAACCGTTGGCAACGCTTCAGCAACGCCAGCATCGTGGCGTTCCACCGATACGCCACCTGGCTGGTGAGCATCAGCTGGAAGCGATTCTTCCTGTTGGCGTTGCTGTTGATGATCACGGCCAGCATCCTGGAATCCATCCCGCCCTTCAGCTGGCGCATCAGCGAGGTGATCGAGGCGCCCAAGGCGGCGAAACAGCCCGGTCCTGCTTCTGCGCCGAAAGAGCGCGCTCCCGCTTCAACTCCCAAGGAACCGCCGTCGCCTGAGGTACCCCAGACGCCGCGCGAACCCGCGTTCAAGATCGACAAGCCCGCGCCCGGATCCCGGACCGAAGGCGTGGACATCAGCATCGACGAGCGCGGCATCCGCATCACCCCTCGCGCCGCCTCGGCCCCGGCCGCGGCGCCTGCGGGTCCTCAGGCTCGTGCAACGCCGACCGCGCCAAGCGACTCCCCCGCGGCAACGGCCGGCTCTGCAGCCCCCACCGTGTGGCAAGACATCAAACGCGGCGCGCATGACGCCTGGAAAGAGGGCGAGGCCGGTCATCGCCCGGCCGTACAGATCACCCTGCCCGCCGGTCTGGACACTGAGGAAGTGCGCCAGGCGGTGAAGGAAGCCGAGCAGGGCATTCGCGAGGCCATCGAGGAGGCCCGGCAATCGGCTCGCGACGCGGCGCAAGAGGCACAGGAGGCCGCTGAGGAGGCTGAGTCCGCCAGCCTGCGCACGCGCATCCGCGTCGTCAAGTTCGGCGACTTCCTCACCGACGTCGCGCTGTTGTGGATCATCGCGTCCATCGTCGTCAAGATCACCTACAAGGGCCAGTTGCAGGCCCGTGCCGCGGCCGCGCAGGCCGAGGAGACGGCCGAGGCCGAACAGCTCAAGCGCCAGGTGGTGGAAGCACGCATGGCCGCCATGCAGGCCCAGGTGGAGCCGCACTTCCTGTTCAACACGCTGGCCTCCATCGACCACCTCATCGAGACCGACCCACCGCGCGCCAGCCGCATGCAAAAGAGCCTCATCGCCCTGCTGCGCGCCACCATGCCGGCGATGCGAGAGGGCACGGTCAACGGTGTGCGCGACCTGGGCCAGGAGATCGCCGTGATCGAGCCCTATCTGGAGATCCTGAAAGTCCGCATGGAAGAGCGTCTGGAGACCCAGGTCGACGTACCCGAGGGCCTGCGTTCGGCGGAGTTCCCGCCCATGATGGTGCAGGGTCTGGTGGAAAACGCCATCAAGCATGGCCTGGAGCCCAAGCCAGAAGGTGGCACGCTCGCGGTCAAGGCCGAGATCGCGCATGGCCAGCTCGTGGTGACCGTAACCGACACGGGCGTGGGCTTCGGCCGGGCCGACACCGCGGGCACGGGCACGGGGCTGGCCAACATCCGCGAGCGATTGCGCCTGCTGTACGGAGATCAGGCCCGCCTGGAAGTGAGCACGCCTGAAGGCGGCGGCACCCAGGCCCGCATCCGGATGCCGTACCGCGCCCACGTGGGGGCGGCGGCCTCGGGCATTGGCGCTGCCCACGGCACGCAGGAGGCTGCATGAAGACCGCCCTTCGACTGTTCCTCCTGGTGGCCATGGTGCTGACGGTGCTGTCGACCGTGGCGCTGGTGGGCGCACTGCACTCGCTATCAGCCCAGGAAACGGTGCGTCTGTTCGTCGACGGCGAGCGGGTGCGCGTGGACCTTCAAGGCTTCTGGGACTGGCTGGCCCTGATCGCCGGGCTGGCGGCGGCCCTGTTCATTGTCTTTCTGGTCGTGCCACTGGTCTTGCTGTTCGCGCTGGGACTCAGCGCCGCAGTCAGCGCCCTCGGCCTGGCAGCCGCGCTGTCGCCCCTGCTGCTGATGGGTGCGCTGGCCTGGTGGATCTTCCGACGCCCTGCGCCCGCCTCAGCACCCTACACCCCGACCCAGAACTCGCCACACACCTCGCCCGCCACCTCGCCGTTCGCAGCGACCTGCGCCACGTCACCCGCCGGCCCACCGAAGGCCCCCGTCACCACAGCCCCCCGGGAGTGATGCCATGTCCCACTCAACGACCCACGCCACTCCGCCCCGCGCCCTCATCGCCGACGACGAGCGCCTCATGCGCGAGCAACTGCGCACCCGCCTGGCCGAAGTGTGGCCTGCACTGCACATCGTGGCCGAGGCGCGCAACGGCCTGGAGGCCGTGGAGCTGGTGGCGCAGCACCGGCCTGACGTGGTGTTTCTGGACA
>CAYSOD010000430.1:0-3724 GCA_964432385.1 uncultured Rubrivivax sp. | reverse complement strand
CGGCCGACCACATCGCGGCCGAACTCGTCAGTGCCCAGCCAGTGGGCTGACGAGGGGGCCTGAAGCTTGGCGCGCAGGTTCAGGGCCAGGGGGTCATACGGCGTCCACCACATCGCCACCAAGGCCACCGCCAGCACGGTGCCCACGAGCACCACACCGGCCACGCCGTTGGCGCGCCACCTCATGTGACGCGCACCCTTGGGTCGAACAGCGGATACAACAAGTCGACGGCCAGGTTCACCAAAACGTAGATCAGCGCTGTGAACAGCAGAACGCCTTGAACCACGGGATAGTCGCGCGCAAAGATCGCATCCACCAGGAGTCGCCCGAGACCCGGCAGGGTGAACACCGTCTCCAGCACGGCAATGCCTCCCAGCAGGTTGCCCAGCACCAGCCCCACCAGCGTCAGCGTGGGCGCGAAGGCATTGGGCAGCACATGACGGGCCACGACCTGCCAATCCGGCACGCCCTTGGCGCGGGCGTGAGTGACGTATTCCAGGCGCTGGACCTCGATGGCGCTGGCTCGCATCATCCGGGTGAGCACGCCGGTCTCGATCATCACCAGCGTCACCACCGGCAGCACCAGGTACCAGGCCCCGCCCAGCAGGTCTTGACTCAGCGGCACATAGCCGATGACCGGGAACCAGCCCAGGTGCATGCCAAAGAACAGCAGGAGCAGCAAGCCCAGCCAGAAGCTCGGCACCGACAGCAGCAAGGTGGCCCCCAGCACGATCATCAGGTCCAAGCCCTGGTTCTGGCGCCAGGCCGCCACGAGGCCCGCCGGGACGGCCACAGCGACGGCCAGTGCCACCGCCACCAGCACGATGGTGGCGCTGACACTGAAGCGCTCCAGGATCAGGGGCAGCACCGGCTGCTGGTCACTGATGGACCGGCCGAAGTCCCCCTGCGCCAGGGCCTGGGCCCAGCGGGCGAATTGCATCGGCAAAGCGTCGTCCAGGCCCATACGAGCGCGCTGCTCGGCCACCTGCGCCGCATCGGCGGTGTCGCCCAGCATCAACTGCACGGGGTCGCCGGGGATCAAGCGCATCAACACGAACACCGCCACCGCCACCAGCAGCAGCGTCGGCAGGGTCAGGATCAGTCGGCGAAGGACGTAGCCGAGCATGTAGGGCTATTGCAGCCGCACGTTCCACAACCGGGGCAGGCTCGCAGGCCAGACCTTGTAGCCCGTGACGTTGCGGCGCATCGCGGCGACATCGGCGCCGTTGTAGAAGACCACGATGGGCACTTCTTCCAGCATTCGGCGGTGCAGGTCGTCGAAGATGGCTTGGCGCTCGGCGCGGTCGGCCGAGTCGGTGGCCACCGCCAGCCGGGCCTGTGCTTCCGGGTTGTCCCACACCTTTCGTGGCTGCTTGTCCTTGGGGCCCATGAGCATCTCGTAGCTCAGGGCTGGATCAAGGCGAGGAGAGTAGCTGAAGGACATGAGCTGGTACTCGCCCTTGCTGTAGCGGTCCAGCTGCGTGGCCCAGTCCAGCACCTCGATGTCGATCTTGATCCCGACGGCCTGCGCCATGGCCTGCACCAGCACCGCAGCGTCAAAGATCGAGTTGTAGCGTTTGGTGGCGGTGAGCTTGATGGGCTGGCCGTTGTAACCCGCAGCCGCCAGCAGGCGGCGCGCCTCGGCGAGGTCTTGCCGGTAGCCCGTGGACTGCGCCGCTGCGTAGAACGGGCTGGTCAGCGGGATGGCCGAGTTGTTGCGCTTGGACAGGCCTTCGGAGACGGTGCGTGCGATTTCCTCGGTGTCCAGGCTCAAGGCGATGGCGCGCCGGATGCGCACGTCCTTGAGCAGCGGATCGCGGGTCTGGAACAGCAGGCCGTTCAGGCCCATGGTGCTGCTGATGTCCACTTTCAAGTCCTGGCGGGCTCTGAGCTCTTGAAGGTCCGAGGACGCTGCTTCCGGGATGAGGTCCAGACCGTTGCTCAGCAGGGCGGCCTTTGCGGCCGCAGCATCGGGCACGATGACGAAGCGCACCTTCTCCACTTCGGCCTTCTTGGCGCCGGTGTATCCGGAGCTGGCGTCGGTCCTTGGGACATAGCCGTCAAAGCGTTGGAGCTCGATATATTGACCGCGCTTCCATTCGCCGAGCTTGAACGGGCCCGTGCCCACTGGCGCGGCCCACTTGCCGTCGGCGCCGAGTGATGAACGGTGCAGGATGCCCGAGCCGCCACAGTCCATGCGGGCCATGGAGGCCAGGAACAGCGCTGAAGGGCTGTCGAGCCGGAAAACCACGGTGCTGGGGTTGGGTGCCTCCATGGACACCACTTTTACTGCGCCGCGACCGTCAAACTCTGGCAGACAACGCCAGTTGGTGGCAGGGTCCATGTACCGCTTCCATGTCCAGATCACATCGTCGGAGGTGAGCGTCGCTCCGTTGTGGAACTTGACACCTTGACGCAGGGTGAAGGTGTAGGTCTTTCCGTCAGGTGAGGTGTCTACGCGGCTGGCCAACAAAGGCCCCACGCTGGTGTCTTCGCGCAGGGACACCAGCCCCTCGACCATGTGGAGCACCACGCCATCTGTGTTGAAGTCGCGGTTGACTCCAGGATCGGTGGAGCGGATGTCCGCGTTCAACCGCACCCGAAGGGTCTGGGCCTGGGCCTGAGCCAGCAGCGGCCAGGCCACTGCGGCAGCCAACATACAACTGACCAGGATATTGGGCTTGTTCATGATGTTCACTCCTTGAGCAAGGGGTCGGCTTCCTGACGGACAAAGGACATCTCGAGCGCGAAGCGCTGGAACTCGCGATTCAGGGCAGGCAGCATGGCCACTTCCAGCCAGCCTGCTTCGGGCTCCATCACCACCATGGCCACGGAGGCGCTGAGGTTGTTCGTCGACAGGCTGCGGCGCGGGGGGCGGCATACGGCCCAGTCGCCACCGAAGCGGTCGAACAGCGCACCCTTGACATGTCGGGCCTCGATGCGCCCGCTCAGTGGCTTCAGCAGATCGCGCACACGCAGGTCACGGTAGAGGCTGTCGGGCGTGGACTTCACGCCGGTTTCGCGCAGTTTGGTCAGCGCCACGGGGCTGACCCAATGGTTGGCGTGCACCAGAAGCCCGTCATGCGCGTGCACTTGAAAGGTTTCGTCAGGGGCACACTCGAAGTCGATCGTCAGGCCCTGGGCATGGGAGATCATGATGTTGTTGGAGGCCGACTTGGGCGTGCAATACACCGACTGCAGCGCTTTGGCCCAGTCCTTTTCCTGCAGCACTTTGCGCCGGATCAGGGCCAGTGGCACGCCAGTGTGCCGATAGTCGCGGTCGCACTCGAGGTAGTTGGCCGTGATGGAGATTCCCGCGCTGTTGAAGCCGCTGCGCGCCAGCGCCCCGGCCTCCGTGAAGGTCAGGAAGTCCGGCATCCCTGCCTGTCCGTGGACCTTCAAGACCACGGCCGTCTGGGCGCAGTCCGCCTTCCAATCCCAGTTCTGAGCCTGAATCAGTCGGCCGTGGCGTGTGGCCGACGGCAGCACGACCACGCCTGTACAACCGTCAGGGTCGTCATCGGCTGCATCCGCACCCCTGCGCAAGTGCGCGATCTGCAGCATCTCGGTGCGGGCGTTGAGCAGAACGATGGCGGACAGCGGCTGCTCAGCCCCTTGTGCGATGGCGCGTATCTCGGGGACGAAGGTGGGGTCGAAGCCGTCAATGACGGGCAGCAGGTGCTGCGCTGCCTCCTCGATCTCCTGCAGGCCGAAATCCGAGCGC
>CAYSOD010000429.1:0-3725 GCA_964432385.1 uncultured Rubrivivax sp. | reverse complement strand
CGGGGTGCCCGGGAACTCCTTGGCGATCGTCACGGTCTGCGTCACCCAGTCATGCACCGCACCGCGCCGGCCGAAACCACCGCCCAGCGGCAGCTTGTAGACCTCGCACTTGGCCGCCGGCAGTCCGGCCGCAGCGGCCGTGGCGGCCAGCGCCGCCTCGCCGTTCTGCGTGTGTGTCCAGACCTCGCAGCGCTCGGGTGTCCAGCGCGCCGTGGCGTTCATGGGCTCCATCGTGGCGTGGTTCTGGAAGGGGTAGGCGTACACCGCCTCCACCTTTCGCACCGCCTTGGCAATCGCCGCCTTGGCGTCGCCGTTGGCGTTGCCCACGACGGCCTGTTCCGCGTCCAGACCGCCCTTGAGCGTGGCCGCGATCTGCGCCTGCTGCACGCTGGCGTTGGGCCCCAGGTCCCACTCGATGGGCAGGGCGTCCAGCGCGGTCTTGGCGCGCCACCAGGTGTCGGCCACCACCGCCACCGCCGAGTCGCTCACCCGCACCACCTTTCTCACGCCCGGACGCGAGCTGACGGCAGCGGCATTGAAGGACCTGATCTTGCCGCCGAAGACGGGGCAGTCCTTGATGGCGGCGTTCAGCAGCCCGGGCAGCTTCAGGTCGGCCCCGTAGACGATGGACCCGTTGGTCTTCTCCACGCTGTCCAGCCGAGCCAGGCGCTTGCCGGTGACCTTCCAGTCTTTCGGGTCCTTCAGCGGCACCTCGGTGGGCGCGGGCATCCGGGCCGCGGCCGCTGTGACCTGGCCGTAGGTGGTGCGCCGGCCCGAGGGCGTGTGGGTGATGACGCCGGCGGCGACCGTGCATTCCGATGCGGGGACCTTCCAGCCGTCGGCCGCGGCGGCCACCAGCATCATGCGGGCGGCGGCACCGCCCTTGCGCACGTAGTCCTGCGACTCCCGGATGCCGCGGCTGCCGCCCGTGGAGAAGTTGCCCCAGACGCGGTTGCGTGCCAGGTTCTGCCCGGGGGTGGGGTACTCGGTCGTGACACGGGCCCAGTCGCACTCCAATTCCTCGGCCACCAACTGGGCCAAGCCAGTGAGCGTGCCCTGGCCCATCTCCGAGCGGGCGATGCGCACGATCACCTTCTCGTCGGGTTGCACCACCACCCAGGCGTTGACTTCGGGCGCGGCGCCCTGGCCTTGCGCCTGTGCGCTGGCGGTCAGGGGGACGTGAAAGCCCACCACCAGCGAGCCCGCTGCGGCAGCCGAGCCCAGGAAGGTGCGCCGGCGCATGCCCTCGGGCTCTTCGCTGCCCGCAGCTTGGGAGGAGGTATCGGCGTGGAGGGTGTTCATGCGGACGCTCCCTTGACGATGTGGATGATGTCCAGGCCCGCGGTCTTGACCTCGGCGCCGGCGGCCACCTTGATGGCGGCCCGCACCCGGTTGTAAGTGCCGCAGCGGCAGATGTTGGTCATGGCCGCGTCGATGTCGGCATCGGTGGGCTTGGGCTTGTCTTTCAGCAGGGCGGCGGCGGCCATGATCATGCCGCTCTGGCAGTAGCCGCATTGCGGCACGTCCAGCGCAGCCCAGGCCTTCTGCAGCGGGTGGCTGCCGTTGGGCGACAGCCCTTCGATGGTGGTGATCTTCTGACGCGGTTGCACCGCGGCGGCTGGCAGGACGCACGAGCGCACGGGCGCGCCGTCCAGGTGCACGGTGCAGGCACCGCACTGCGCGACGCCGCAGCCGTACTTGGTGCCGGTCATGCCGAGCTGCTCACGGATCACCCACAGCAGGGGGGTGTCGGGCTCGGCTTCGTAGTTCATCAGCTTGCCGTTGACGTTCAGTTGGGGCATCTCAAGCTCCGTGGGGCGACATGGCTCGTTTGTCGCACGCCCTGCCGCGGGTGGGGGTAGTGATAATCACCAATCCCTCAGAAAAGTACGGGAATCACGCTGTTGAACGCCCCTGCAAACGCTCTCGCACCGCCTGCGGCCACGCTGGCCCCCACCTCCCTGATCGACAGCGACCACCCGCAGGTCCAAGGGTTTTCCCGAGCTCATGCCCAGGGCGAGCATGACCTCGAGCGCGCGGTGTCGCTGTACTACGCGGTGCGCGACGGTTTCCGCTACGACCCCTACCGCATCGATCTGTCGGCGGCCGGCATGCGTGCCAGCCATGTGCTGGAGATTGGCGTGGGCTGGTGCGTCACGAAGGCGGCCTTGCTGGCGGCCGCGGCCCGGGCCGCCGGCATCCCGGCCCGCTTGGGCTATGCCGACGTGCGCAACCACTTGAGCACCGAGCGCATGCGCCAGACCATGAAGACCGACCTCTTCGTCTGGCACGGCTACACCGAACTGTGGCTGGAAGGGCGCTGGGTCAAGGCCACGCCGGCCTTCAACATCGAACTGTGCGACCGCTTCGGCCTGCTGCCGCTGGAGTTTGATGGCCGCGCCGACTCGCTCTACCACCCCTTTGACAAGGCCGGCCACCGGCACATGGAGTACGTGCGCGAGCACGGCAGCTTCGACGACATGCCGCTGCAGCGCATCGTCGATGATTTCGATCGGTATTACCCCGGGATGGTGGCCAGCAGCAACCCGCTGAAGGCGGCCAGCTTCGAGGCCGATGTGGGCCGGGAGACGGGCTGAGAGCCTTCCACTGACTCGCGGTCCCCTGGCGGACCCCCCCTGCCGCCGGCGCCGGTTCCGCGGTCTTGAAATCCAGCCGCCCCACCCCAACTGCGGCATTTGCGGCGGGTGAGACCCCGCCGGCCCCAGCCTACCTTCAACCCTGAGAGCACATGGACAAGAAGACCCATTCCTTCCAGGCCGAGGTGCAGCAGATCCTGCACCTCGTCACCCACTCGCTGTACTCCAACAAGGAAATCTTCCTGCGCGAACTCGTCTCCAACGCGTCAGACGCCTGCGACAAGCTGCGCTTCGAAGCCCTGGACAACGCCGCGCTGTACGAAGAGCAGCCCAATCTGGACGTGCGCGTCTTCGTCGACGCCGAAGCCAAGACCCTGACCATCCGCGACAACGGCATCGGCATGAGCCAGGAGGAGGCCATCGCGCACCTGGGCACGATCGCCAAGAGCGGCACGCGCGAATTCATGTCGCGGCTGGAAGGCGACCAGAAGAAGGACGCCAACCTGATCGGCCAGTTCGGCGTGGGCTTCTATTCCGGCTTCATCGTGGCCGACCGCATGACGGTGGAAACGCGCCGCGCGGGGCTGGGTGCCGACCAGGGCGTGCGCTGGAGCAGCACCGGCACGGGTGACTTCGAGGTCGAGACCATCACCAAGGCAGGCCGGGGCACCGACGTCATCCTGCACCTGCGCGAGGACGAGGCGGAGTTCCTGTCCACCTGGAAGCTGAAGTCCATCATCAGCAAGTACTCCGACCACATCTCGCTGCCCATCCTGATGAAGAAGGAGGAGTGGGACGCGGAGGCCAAGAAGCAGGTGGTCAAGGACGAGTGGGAAACCGTCAACAAGGCCGCCGCGCTGTGGGCCCGCTCCAAGAGCGATGTGACCGACGCTGAGTACCAGGAGTTCTACAAGCAGATCAGCTACGACAGCGAAGCACCGCTGGCCTACACGCACAACCGCGTGGAAGGACGGACGGAGTACACGCAGCTGCTGTACGTGCCGGCCAAGGCGCCGTTCGATCTGTGGAACCGGGACAAGCGCGGTGGCGTCAAGCTGTACGTCAAGCGCGTGTTCATCATGGACGACGCCGAGGCGCTGATGCCGGTGTACCTGCGCTTCGTCAAGG
>CAYSOD010000428.1:0-3729 GCA_964432385.1 uncultured Rubrivivax sp. | reverse complement strand
GCCACGGCGACTGCACTTCCCGATGGATTTCGCCCCCATGGCATCAGCCTGTGGCGCGGGGCCGATGGGCGGCGCGTGCTTTACGTGATCAACCACTTTGGCGGTCGCCATACGGTCGAGATCTTCGACGTCGGGGAGGCAGGTCTGGTGCACCGGGAGACGGTGTCCGGCGATCTCATGGTGTCTCCGAATGATATCGTGGGCACGGGACCTGGCTCGTTCTATGTGACCAACGACCATGGCAATCCGCCTGGTTTCCTGCGGACGCTGGAGGACCTGGCATTCCTGAGGTTGTCTGGCGTCGTGCACTATGAGGGTGGCACGTGGAAGACAGTGATGGAGAACGTGGGCGGCGCGAATGGCATCAACCTGAGTGCGGATGGGCGCTCGCTCTATGTCTCGGCCATGAGCGAGCGGGCCGTGCGCGTGCTCGACAGGGATCTGCTGACAAATGAGGTTATACCACGAACCGTCGTGGCCGTGCCGGGATATGCCGACAACATCGATGTCGAGCCCAATGGGGACCTGCTGCTGGCTGTGCATACGAAGGTCTTCGCGTTCCTTGCGCATGTGGCCGACGAAAAAAAGCTGTCCCCGAGTCACGTGATGCGGCTCGAGGCAGACGGGAAGGGTGGCTTCAACCCTCAGACCCTTCACTACAGCGACGGGTCCGACATTTCGGCTGCCAGCGTTGCGGCGGCAGCGCCTGGCCGGTTGCTCGTCGGGGCGGTGTTTGACCGGAAGATCCTCGACTGCGCCATGTAAGAGCCCGGCTTGCGGCCGTATCGCAGAGGTGTGCGAGACTTCACGATTTCGTGGGGGCCTTGCGTGGGCCCGGGCGGATGGCAATATGTCCCCCTTGGGGAGCAAGAGGGGCCGCACGCCATGTCAAAGACAGCGCCGACGCGCGAGTCGGAGCGCATCGATATCCTGGATGTGCTGCGGGGCCTCGGTGTGCTTGGCATCCTTGCGGTGAATGCGGCGGCCTTTGCATATCCGACTGAGGCCTATGTCAACCCGCTCAACGCGCCGGTACCCTTCGAGGGGCTGGCCGTCGAGACGTGGCGGATCGTGCACGTTTTCTTCGAGTAGAAGTTCATCACCTTGTTCTCGATGCTGTTCGGCGTCTCGCTGTTCCTTGTCGGCGGCGAGCGCGATGATGCCGAGCGAACGACGCTCCTGCGGTGGCGGCTGTTCTGGCTGGCGCTGATTGGCATCGGGCATGGCGCGGCCATATGGTACGGGGACGTGTTGCTGGCATATGCCGTAGCCGGTTTCGTGGTCTCGTTTGCCCGCTCGTGGAGCGCGCGGGGCCTTCTGTTGAGTGGCTTCATCCTGTACCTGGCCGGCGCTGCCGTCGAGTCGGGAGCCTATGCGCTTTTCATGGTGGCGCCCCTGCCGCCGGATGAACTCGCGCGGATGAGCCAGGAGATCGGGTGGCGGCTCTCGGCTGCGGAGATGCGGGACACGATTGCCGCGTTCGGAGGGACGTTCGACCAGAGCCTGGCAGCAAACTTCAACACGTGGCTCGAGTACCTGTGGCTGTTGTTCTGGCCGAAGACCTATGGGCTCATGATGATCGGGCTTGGTCTCTACAAGGTCGGCTATCTGCGTGGCCAGGCGCCGGCGTGGGTGCATGCGATCCTGGTCATTGTCGGTGCCTGCATGCTGGCGCTGATGAACCAGGGTGCGTCGCAGGCCATTGCGGCGGGCTTTCCGATGCTCGAGACGCTGGGGCCGTGGCGGCTGGCACAGGCCAGCGGCGCGCTGTTTGCGACCCTTGGCTATGTGTCGGCGCTGATGCTGCTTCATGCGGCCGTGGGCACGAGCGGGCTTTGGGCGCTGGCCGCGACAGGGCGCATGGCCTTCACGAACTACCTGACCCAGTCGCTGATCATGACCGGCATCTTCTATGGCGGGCGGG
Source organism: uncultured Rubrivivax sp. (assembly GCA_964432385.1). Taxonomy (GTDB): domain Bacteria; phylum Pseudomonadota; class Gammaproteobacteria; order Burkholderiales; family Burkholderiaceae_C; genus Rubrivivax. The sequence continues at coordinate 1,805 of CAYSOD010000428.1, read as the reverse complement.
GCTTTGGCCTGTTCGGGCAGCTTGACTGGACCGAGCTTGCCGTCGTCGTCATGGGGGTATGGGCGCTCCAGCTCCTGTGGTCGCCGCTCTGGCTGTCGGTGTTCAGCATGGGGCCGCTGGAGTGGGTCTGGCGCTGCCTGACCTATCGGCGGTTCCTGCCGATCGGGCGCGCCAGGGAGGCCTAGCCCAGCGGCATCCTGTGGCGGGAAGTCCGGGGCGTTTCGTGCCATGGTGCGGGCCTTGAAACGGGATTCGGCCTTTCCCCCCATGTATCGCGCCCTTCTGTCGACCAGCGGCTTCACGCTGCTCAGCCGCATCACCGGCTTCATCCGGGACATGATCATGGCCTCGGTGCTTGCGCCGGGGCTGTTGTCGGATGCCTTTTTCGTCGCGTTCCGGTTGCCCAACCACTTCCGGACCATCTTTGCCGAGGGGGCCTACAACGCCGCCTTCGTGCCGATGTATTCGGGCCTGCGGGCAACCGACCCGGGGAAGGCCGAGGCATTCTCGCGTACCATGCTGGGCTGGCAGGTGCTGATCCAGGCCGTGCTGCTGGCGGTGGCGATGATCGCCATGCCGCAGGTGGTGCTGCTGCTCGCGCCCGGGTTCGCGGCGGATCCGGCGCAGGTGGCGCTGGCCAGCGAGCTGACGCGGATCACCTTTGCCTATCTGCTCTGCATCACGGTGGTCACGCATTTGGGCGGGGTTCTGAATTCCAGGGACAGTTTCTGGGCGGCGGCGGCGGCACCTGTTCTCCTGAACATCTGCATGTCCGTGGCGCTGGTGTCGGTCGCGTTCTTTCCGACGGCGGCGCATGCGGCCTCGTGGGGTGTCATGGCGGGTGGCGTGGCCGAGATGCTTCTGCTGCTCTTCTCGGCCCGGCGCATGGGGGCTGCCATCCTGCCTGGACTTCCGCGCCTGACGGAGGATGTGCGGACGTTCTTCGGCCGGTTTGTGCCGGCGACGGTGGGCGCGGCAGGCGTGCAGCTGGCCATGTTTGCCGACACGATCTTCGCGAGCTTCCTGGGGGCGGGGGCCTATACCTCGCTCTACTTTGCCGACCGCATCAACCAGCTGCCGATGGGTGTGATTGCGATTGCGCTGGGGACCGTGCTGCTGCCGCAGGTATCGAAGTCCGTCAAGCTGGGCGATCTGGGGGCGACCCATCGGGCGTTCCGGCGTGCGACCGAGACGGGGCTGCTGCTGACGCTGCCCTGCACGGCGGCCTTTTTCGTGATCCCGGACATCATCATGACGGGCCTGTTCGCGCGCGGGGCGTTCAGCGTCGAGGCGGCCCATGCGGCGGCGGCGGTACTGCTGGCCTATGCGGCAGGGCTGCCCGCCTTTGTGATGCTGCGCACGGTCACGCCCCTGTTCCATGCGCGCGGTGACACGCGCACGCCTGTCGTGGCGACGGGGATCGCGATCGGCGTGAACCTGGCGCTGAAGGCGCTGTTCGTCATGGGCCTCAATTTCGGCGTCGTGGGCCTGGCGCTCGCGACTGCGATCGGGACCTGGGTCAATGTACTGGTGCTGGGCGGGCAGGGCTGGCGGCTGGGCTATATGGAGGTGTCGGCCGCCTTTGCCGCCACTGTGGCCCGCATGGCGGGTGCTGCGACCTATGCGGGGGTGGTGGCGTGGCTGCTGGTGGGCGTGATTGCTGACATACTGTCCCCGGGTCTCGCGTTGCGGGCGGAGATCCTGATGGCGGTCATGGGCCTCGTCGGGCTCGGCGCCTATGGGCTTGGGCTGCTGGCGGTGGGGTGGCGGCGGTAGGGTGTGAAGCAATGGGGGGCGCATTTCCT
>CAYSOD010000427.1:1904-3731 GCA_964432385.1 uncultured Rubrivivax sp. | reverse complement strand
CTTGCCCGACGACCGCGCCCACGGCCCCGAGCCCTGGGCGGTGCAGTTCCTTTACCCTTTGCTGAAGTCGACCAGACCCGGCACGGCGCTGGGACGTGAGGGTGGACGGCCGCCTGATGCGTGAAGACTTGCTTGCCCTGACGCGAAAGCCCCGGTATCGGTTAAACCCCGGATGCCAGCTTTGGGTCTGCAGCGCGATGATGGTTGAACGGGGGCACGGATAAGGAGACATCCCATGATGAACCGTCGCGACGCTGTGGCTGCGGCATTCGGCCTCCTCGCATTTGCCGCGCCCAAAGCACAGAGCACGTTCCCCAGCCGCCTGGTGCGGATCGTGCCTTTCGGCGCGGCCGGTGGACCGATCGACACGCTGGCACGTGCGTACGCCGAGAAACTGCAGGCTCGCTGGGGCCAGACGGTGATCGTGGATGCCAAGCCTGGCGCCAGCGGCATCATCGCGGCGGATTTCGTCGCCAAGTCGGCGCCCGATGGCCACACCGTGATGTTCACGCTGCCGCTGACGCATGTGAACGTGCCCATCCTGCAGAGCAAGGTGCCGTACGACCCGGTGCGCGACTTCACGCCGCTGTCCATGGTGGCCACGGGCGGGCCGATGATCGTGGTGCGGGCCGATGCGCCGTTCAGCGATGTGCAGGGACTGATCGACTTTGCCAAGCGGCAGAACCGGCCCCTCAACTACGGCACCTGGGGCACGGGCAGCACGGCGCACCTGTTCGGTGAACTGCTCAAGCGCCAGACGGGCGCCGCCCTCACCCACGTGCCCTACAAGGCCGAGGCTCAGGTCCACAGCGACCTCTTCGGCAATGCGCTGGACTTCGCCTGGTCCAACCCCTCCACAGCGCGCGGCCACGTGCAGGCGGGCAAGATGAAGGTGTTGGCGATTGCCGGGTCGCGCCGCGTCTCGGCCATGCCGCAGGTTTCCACCTTTTCCGAGCAGGGCTGGAAGGGCTTTGACGTCGACAGCTGGATCGGCATCTACGGGCCTGCCCGACTGCCAGCCGACATTCAATCAGCCTGGGTCACGGCCCTGCGCGAGATCACTGCCTTGCCCGACGTGGCGCAGCGCTTGGTGGCCTTTGGCTTCGAGCCTCTGGGCAACACGCCAGCACAGTTCCTCGAACGCTATCAGGCTGACTATCCTCGAATGGCCGAATTGATCAAGGTGGCTGGCGTGACGGCCGACTGACGTGGCCCCGATGCAGCCCTGGCCCCTGTCTCAGCCCTGTCCGATCGCCCAGACTTCTTCACCATGAACGCCCCTGAAACCCCTCCGGTACAGGACACCGGCACGGCATACGGCCGACCAACTCCCACTTACCGCGCCGAACTCACCGAGGTCGGCCCCGGCAAGCCCATGGGCGAGTTGCTGCGCCGCTACTGGCACCCCATCGGGCTGTGCGCCGATGCCACCACCACGCCGCGCAAGCTCAGGGTGCTGGGTGAAGACCTGATCCTGTTTCGTGACGGGGCCGGCCGGCCGGGCCTGGTGTATCCGCACTGCACGCACCGGGGCACCTCGCTCTACTACGGCAAGGTGGAGGAGCGTGGTATCCGCTGTTGTTACCACGGGTGGTTGTTTGACGTGCAGGGCCATTGCCTGGAGCAGCCCTGCGAGCCCGAGGGCGGCACCTCCCGCGGCCGCAGGCGGCAGCCCTGGTATCCGGTGCAGGAGCTCTACGGCCTGGTGTGGGCTTACCTGGGCCCGCCTGAGCGCAAGCCCGTGCTGCCGCGTTACGAGTGCCTGGACGTGCTGGAGGAGGGTGAGTTCCTGGAGGCTGATGACAGCAGCATTGGCGGTGGTGGGCC
>CAYSOD010000427.1:0-1804 GCA_964432385.1 uncultured Rubrivivax sp. | reverse complement strand
TGGAGGAGGGTGAGTTCCTGGAGGCTGATGACAGCAGCATTGGCGGTGGTGGGCCCCCCATCATTCCCTGTAACTGGCTTCAGCACTACGAAAACCTGGTGGACCCCTTCCACGTGGTGATCCTGCACTCCAGCTTCAGTGGCACGCAGTTCGTGCCCGAGATGGCGGTGATGCCACAGGTGCGCTGGGAGGCCTACGCCCACGGCGTGCGCACCGTCTCGCATCGAAGCCTGCCGGACGGACGGCGGCTGCGCCGCATCAGCGAGGCCGGCCTGCCCACGCTGCGGGTGATTCCCAGCCCGCGCCTGGGTCGCTTCGGCCGGGTGGAGTCGCTGGGCTGGGTGCTGCCCATCGACGACCACCACTTCCGCATCTACGTGGTGGGTCGCGTGCGTGAAGCGGGCGAGCTGGGTCGCATGCGCACCCGCATGAACGGCAAGCTCTGGGAAGAAATGACCGAAGAGGAACACCGTGACCACCCGAACGACGTCGAGGCCATGGTGAGCCAGGGCGCCATCGCCCATCACTCGGAAGAGCACCTGGTCACCAGCGACAAGGGCATCGTCATGTTGCGACGCCTGCTGGAGCAACAGTTGCAGGCCGTGCGCGAGGGCCGCGACCCTGCGGGTGTGAGCTTCGACCCGTCCGCGCCCCCGGTGGTCTTCCAGGCCGGCAACTGGCTGGAAAAGGAGTCCGCTGCGCCGCTGCAGCCTGCCGACGCGTCCTCAGTCTGAAGGGCGAGCCTGCTGTACCGCCTGCACTCCCACCGCGATCGCCCGGTGCACCTGGGCGTGCTGCCCACCGAGCGCCTGCGGCGCGACCCCCATGCCGCCATCGCTGACGCAGCGCAACCCGGCGACGGTCACTGCCCGGGCCCCCACGCGGTGGCTGGGTCCATCCCCGAGTACCGGCGCCTCATCAACCCCTTGCTCGACGGCCCGGTGGCCGCGGCACGGGCGCCGATTCCAGAAGACCTGCTGCAGCGCCAGCAGCACTTGAAAGCCGCGGCCTACTTTCTGGATGCCACGCTGGCGGGGGTGTCCCGGCTGCAGCCTGAGGAAGCTGCGGTCAGTGGGCAGCTGGCAAGCGATGCCGGTAAGTCCAGCCCTGTTGTGGCGCCGGCGAATGTTGATGAGCCCGTCGCACACCCCACCCACGCCTTCGTCTTCCTCATCGAGTTCGGCCGCGAGCCTGCCGAGGGCGAGCCGGGAGATGCCTGGATCCGCGGCAGCCATGCCGAGCGCACCGACCTGCGCTGCGCCGAGGTGGCTGCGGTGCTGGCAGGCTATCTGCGCTCTCTGGGGTGGCACGCGCGCGGCCATGTGCAGGGCGACACGGCGCTGGACCTGGCGGCCCTGGCCCAGCGCGCCGGGGTGGCGAAGGCAGTGGACGGCGTGCTGCGGATGCCGTTCTCGCAGCGCGGCTTTCGCATCGGCGTGGTCACCACCGATCTGGAACTCGCCTGCGATGCGCCCATCGCGGCTGATGAGAGCCTGGACTGGCCCGATGACGCCGCCCGGCAAGGCGTGGGCGGCACGCGCCCCGCCTTCGAGGACGAGGCCCTGGCGCAGCGCCCCGTGCACCTGGGCCGCTGGCCTATGGAGCGCATCCGCCGCGTGGATGATCGGCTCCGCGTGCTCTACGAGCCCGACCTGCTCGGCAAGCCGCGCTACGCCGCGGACCACACCGCCCCCCACGTGCGCGTCGCCGCGGACGAGGCGCGCTGGCGGGCGCTCCTGGCCCAGGCCGACATCCTCTTCGACTTCGACCCGACCCACCGCCCCGACCTCCCGGAGGTGGCGCC
>CAYSOD010000426.1:0-3736 GCA_964432385.1 uncultured Rubrivivax sp. | reverse complement strand
GGAGTTCAGCGGCAACAGCAGAGGATGGCCAATGTGCAGTCCTACCTTGGCCTCAATCCAATCGTGGCTCAGGCGGGAGGCTTGTCGGCCCTCCAGCAGGGGGCGACTCCGTTCATGCAGACCCCGATCCCTCAAGGTGTAAATATCAATCCAGCCGTGGGGCAGGTTGGAACCCAGTTTGCGCTTGGCGTTTACGGGAATCAGACATCCCAATACAACTCTTTGCTCGACTACAACGCGAAAACATACGCATCACAAATGCAGTACGCTCAGGCAAATTCCCCGCTCAACTGGATCACCGGAATCGGCGGGATTCTTTTCTAAGGAGATTATATGGGACTTGTATCAACCTTGTTAAACTACTCTCGTCAGGCCGAGCAGGATGATCTCCGCAAGCAAATGTTTGAGGCAGACATGGCCGAAAGAAACAGGAGAATTGCCAACGAGAACAAGGCGAAAGCTCAGGAAGAGGAGTATCTCTCTGGTGTATCAAAGCTGATGGACCTGAAAATGGATGCCTCGCAAAAGAAAATGGAGGCGATGGCCATGCAGGCGGAGGGCAACAAGGCTTTTGCGGCTGGCGATCCAAATGCTGGATTCATGCTGAGCAGGGCCTCGGCCCTTGCCGAAGCGGCAAACGCCGCCGAGCAGGCCATGCCAATCATAAAGAAAACAATCTTTATGAATGCCCTCAGGGACAACAAGCAGGTTCAGAATGCCTTTGCCGCATCCATTGCCAGCGATCTTGGAGTGAATCCAAAGGACGTTGCCCCAAATACCGTGAAAGTTAAGTTCAAGCGCGGCGGCGGTCTCAATGGAGAGCCAGAGGAGGAGTATATGTTCGACGCTCAAGCCGACTCCCTAGACTCAATTCTTCCTCAGGGGGCTCCTCGTCCAATTTCAAGACAGCCACAGACAGCATCCTTGCAGGATCAGTTAAATCTTAACGCCATGTATCAGTCCTCGATGGGTACGGGAGTAAGCAATATGTCAACCGGAGAGCAGGCTGTTGACTCATCCATGCTTTTCGGCGGGCAAAAGACCCAAGCGGCTCAGCCTGAAAATCCATTTATCACCACAAGGCAAGCCTCCTATCCCGAGGGATCGGTCCTTCGTCAGGGTGGCAAGCGATATAAAGTAATCAACGGAACGCCAACGGAAATCCCGTAAGTCATGGCCTTCGACCCGACCCTGCCATTTGAAGTGGTCGAGGAGCCCAAGAAACGCAAGGAGGGCTTCGATCCAAGTGCGCCTTTCGAGGTCGAGAATGTAGCTACATCCGACCCACAAAGGTCTCCGAGCCTTTTCTTCCGCAGGCAGGACGAGCCCGTCACCGAGCTAAACCCAGACGGCTCCGTTCCGGAGGGCGGGTTTGACCCGACGAAGCCGTTCGATGTTGAGCAAGCACCTCAACCGCAAGCCAACCAAGAAGGCGGCGGATATCTTACTCTAGCCGCCCGCTCTCCCTTCGAAGCCTCGGCCCAGATGCTGACGGGCATAAGCCGCATGACTCCGCAGGCGGCACAAAGCCCAGTCCAAGAAAGATACGGAGTTCCGGATGGCGCGGAGCAGGTGCGGAGAGCCCTTCCGGTTGATCCAGCCGTTGAGCAATCTTTTGGCGGGCAGGTCATCCAAGGGATCGGGCAGATCGCGGCACAGGGTGTAGTTGCCGCCGCCACCGGACCGCTCGCCCCGCTGACGCTCGCAGCCTCCGGAGCTGGCCAGCTTTTCGAGGAAGGATACCAAGACCAGATCCGCAGCGGGGCAAATGAGGAGACGGCCAAGGAAAATGCTTGGAAGTATACGGCCAGCTCTCTCCCGCTCGAATACTTGGCCGATGCCACCGTTGTGGGCGGACTATTCCGTGGGATTCCGAAAAGACTTTTAACCAATGGCATGACCGTTGGGGATGCCGCCAAGGAGGTGGCCAAATACGTGGCCGTAACTAGCCAACTAGAGGGGGGAACGGAAGCGGCCCAGCAGATGATACTCAACACGCTGGCCGTCGATCCCAACCGCAAGCTCAGCGATGGCGTGCTCGACAGCTACCTGATCGGGGCCACCGTCGGCGGCATTGCTGGAGGCGGGACAAGTGCGGCTGGATATGGGCGTGCCGTCGCCGACCCAGAGAACCAAGCGCGCGTCCTCCAGACACGTGTGGAGGAGCAGGCGAGACAAGCCGCTGCCCAGCCCGATGCGCTCGCCCGTGCGGCCAACATCCCATCCTCGGCCAGACTCGAAAACTTCAACGTCACCAGCCGAGACGACGGCAAGAACCAGACCAAGGCCACCTACCGAGACGAGGACGGCAAACGCTTCACCGTTACGGTGCAGGAAGACCAGTCCAAGGTGGACACGCAGTACCTTGCGCTTCCTGAGCCCCGCCCCATGCCAACCGGAGAGGGCACTCCGGTTCCCGTCGGCACTCAGGTCGTGCCGCGCATGGACCGCCAGACCCGCCAGATCGTCTCCGAAGAGCGGCCCGTAACGGGGCGCGTCATAACCCCGCCCCAACAGTTGCAGTCTGGTGAGGAAGTTCGACTCAACGTGGTTAACCCGACAAACGGTCAAGCCGACTTCCTCGTCGGAACAGTCACCGAGGACGGGCAAGGCGTACAGATTTCTAGGATTCCGGAAAGCCTTCAGGGATTAAGCCAGCAAGCCACCGATGCCACCACCGCCACCCAGCCGCCGAGGCGAATGCCCGCAGTCGGGGACGTGGTTCCGCTGAGCGTGGCGGAAAGGGACTTCCGTTCTTATGGATTCCGACCCGAGGGAGCATGGTACTCCAACATGGCCTATCGGCCCGAGCCAGCCCCACAAACAGAGCCGTTCACCACGCAATCACCAACAGAGCCAAGCATTCCCCAAGCCGAGGCCAACCAGCAAACGCTGTCAGCGGCTCAGCGGGCTTTGGTTCCTCCAGCACCTAGCCGCCAAAAGACTCAGCGCGTAAGGGCCCCGCTCCCCGAGTCATACATCAAGGCATCCGTCAGGCAGGTCACGCCAGCCGTCAAGCAGGAGGCAGCTCGTGGAGGCAGCTCGCTCATCAACTCCCTTCGGCGCGTCGCCCCTCGCGGGGCGGCTGAGCTTGAGGTGATCAGCGGGCCAGCCCCGCAGGGCACGCCGAGTGGGGCCGTTGGTTCCTATAACCCGAGGCGGGCCATGGTGTGGTTGAGCGACAAGATTGCTTCCTTCCCGCAGCAGGTGAAGGAATGGACCCACGAGCTGGGCCACGTCCATTGGGACACGCTGCCAACTCCGGTGAAGCGGGCGGTGGCCACCCTCAGGGCGGCTGAACTTTCCCGTAGAACCGGACCTCTCTTCAACGAGAGGGGCGGACTGCGCGATGGGATTAGTCCTCGTGTGCTTAGCTCCGAGTTACAGGCAGACTCCATTGCGCCTTGGGACACATTGGGACTACGAGAGTACTACTCCGAAAGATTGATGGCCGAGAATGCGGCTTGGTCCCTCCGGAGGGGCAACGCCAACTCCACGTTCGGCAGGATCGCCGAGGGCGTGAGATCGTTTGTCGAAAGGGTGGGGAGCTCGCTTGGCAAGGGCGATGCCGTCACCAACTCGTTTAGGGCTTGGGCAGATCTTGGCCCGAGATACGGGATTCATCAGGGCGGGACGGAGAGGGTGGAGTCCATGCGCGGCTCCTACTCCGTCACCGAAGACTCTCCGCGCGCGCAGAAGTGGGCCGACTTAGGCCAGAAGATCAAGGAGAATAGGG
>CAYSOD010000425.1:0-3782 GCA_964432385.1 uncultured Rubrivivax sp. | reverse complement strand
CGGTGCCGATGTAGCCCGGGCTCACGGTGTTCACCGTCACGCCCTTGGCGGCCAGCTCTTGCGCCAGCGCCATGGTGAAGCCGTGCATGCCGGCCTTGGCGGCCGAGTAGTTGGTCTGGCCGGCCTGGCCCTTCTCGCCGTTGACGGACGAGATCTGGATGATGCGGCCCCAGCCCTTTTCCACCATGCCCGGCACCACTTGCTTGGTGACGTTGAACATGGAGTTCAGGTTGGTGTCGATGACGGCCTTCCAGTCCTCAGGTGACATCTTCAGGAACATGCGGTCACGCGTGATGCCGGCGTTGTTCACCAGCACGTCGATCGTGCCGTGCTCCTGCTGGGCTTTGGTGAAGGCGGCCACGGTGGAGTCCCAGTCGGCCACGTTGCCCACCGACGCGTAGAACTCGTAGCCCAGGGCCTTCTGCTCGTCCAGCCACTTGTTGAAGTCACGGCTGGGGCCGCAACCGGCAATGACCTTGAAGCCTTCCTTCGCCAGGCGCTGGCAGATCGCCGTGCCGATGCCACCCATGCCGCCGGTCACGTAAGCCACTTTCTTTGTCATCTCTCTCTCCTTGGTTGTTGGTGTGAAGAATTCGGTGCCGGCTCCGCCGCAGGGGGCTGACCAGTCATGTCGGCCGTCAGATTTCGCGTCACGTCGCCAGGCGGTGGCCTCAGGCCTTGGCCTTCACGTAGCGGCCTGGGGCTGGCTCGATGGCCTTGAAGCCGCGGCCGCCGTAGGTGCGCGGCGCGGCCACCTGGCCACCGGCGTGGGACTTCAGCCACGCAGCCCAGTCCGGCCACCAGCTGCCTGCATGCTCGGTGGCGCCGTCCAGCCACGCTTGCGCGTCATCAGGCAGTTTGTCTTTGATCCAGTGGCTGCGCTTGCGTTGGGCGGGCGGATTGATCACGCCGGCGATGTGGCCCGACGCACCCAGCACAAAGCGGCGCTTGCCCTTGAACAGGGGCACCGAGCGGTAGGCCGCCATCCAGGGCACGATGTGGTCTTCGCGCGAGCCGTAGATGTAGACCGGGGCCTTGATCTTGCCCAGATCGACCTTCTCTCCACACACCGTCAGGGCGCCTGGCTTGCGCAACTCGTTCTGCAGATACATGTGGCGCAGGTACCAGCAGTACATCGGGCCTGGCAGGTTGGTGGAATCGCCGTTCCAGTAGAGCAGGTCAAAGGGAGGCGGCGCCTCGCCCTTGAGATAGTTGCCCACCACGTAGTTCCAGACCAGGTCGTTCGGGCGCAGGAAGCTGAAGGTGGTGGCCAGTTCCTGCCCCTTGAGCAGACCGGGGCCCGCGGGTGCATCGGCACCAATGGTCATCTCGCGCACCTTGACCAGGGCCTCGTCCACGAAGATGTCCAGGATGCCGGTGTCGCTGAAGTCCAGCAGCGTGGTCAGCAGCGTCACCGAGTGCGCCGGCTGCTCCCCGCGCGCGGCCAGCACGGCCAGCGCGGTGCTGAGGATGGTGCCGCCCACACAGAAACCCAGCGTGTTGATGGTCTGCGCCTGGGTGATTCTGCGCACCACTTCGATGGCCTTGATGGCCGCGTTCTCGATGTAGTCGTCCCAGGTCTTGTCCTTGAGCGACTCGTCCGGGTTGCGCCAACTCACCACGAAGACACGATGACCTTGCTCCACGGTGTAGCGGATCACCGAGTTCTCGGGCTGCAGGTCCAGGATGTAGTACTTGTTGATGCACGGCGGCACGAACAGCATGGGCCGCTCATGCACCTTGGCCGTCAGCGGCTTGTACTCGATGAGCTGGAACAGCTCGTTCTCGAAGACCACCGCGCCTTCGCTGCTGGCCACGTTACGGCCCACCTCGAACACGCTCTCGTCGGTCTGGGAGACATGGCCCTTGCGCATGTCTTCCATCAGCTGCTGCATGCCCTTGGACAGGCTCTCGCCCTTGGTTTGCAACGCCCGCTGCAGGGCCTCGGGGTTGGTGGCCAGGTAGTTGCTCGGGCTGGCGGCGTCCACCCATTGCTGGACAGCAAAGCGGATGCGGGCCTTGGTCTTGGGGTCGCCCTGCACGCTCTCGGCCATCTGCATCAGGGTGCGGGCGTTGAGCAGGTACATCTGGGCCATGTAGGAGGCGGCCGGGTTAGCAGCCCACTCGCTGGCGGAGAAGCGGCGGTCCTTGAGGGCCGGCTTCTTGGCAGCTTCTGCAGCAGCAGCCGCGGGCTGCAACGCGGACAGGGAATCGTTCCACAAGGCGGTGGCGCTCTTGAGGTACTCCGATTGCAGGCTGCCCATGGCCTCCGGCGCCAGGCTCACCCCCTGCATGGACTTCCAGATGTCGGCCAAAGCGGCGCCGAACATCTGGGCACCCTGCAGCGGGTCCGGCATGCTGGGGGTGGACTTGGCCTTCACACGCGTCTCCTCACTTCTGAAGTACGCCCTGCGGCGCACCGGTCTTATGACCCTGCGGCAGTGGTCACAGCGTAATGCGCCACACAATGTCTACAGGAATACCCTGAGTCTAGGCAGCAGAACTTACCGCACCATGACTCATCTTTTCATATCAAGAAAGACCATTTCACGATGTACCTGATTGCCATCGCCTGGATGTACGTCGTGCTCATGATGGCTCTGGCCGAAGCGCTTTCGGCGCAGGGCACCGTCCTCGGCGCCCTCTTCACCTTGCTGCTTTACGGTTGCCTGCCCGTGGCGCTCGTGATGTACCTGCTGGGCACGCCCATGCGACGCCGGGCGCGCCGCGCGGCCGAGGCCGTCGAAATGGCTGAAAACCGCGCTCCCTCAGGGCCTCAGCCAGACGGCGGCGGCCATGCGGCCGGTGACGCCATCGCGGCGGAACGAAAAGAAGCTTGAAGCGTCCTCGACGGTGCACCAGGCGCCGCCAGTCACGTCGCTCAGACCCAGGGCAGTCAGGCGGTCCCGTGTCAACCCGACGAGGTCCGCCAGCCAGCGGGCTTGACCGTCCAGCCTCGGGCGGCTGACAAAACGGGCACCGCCCCCAAAGGCTTGGCGCACGTCGGCGCCAACCTCGAACTGCCGAGGCCCGATGCAAGGCCCCAGCCAACAGCTGAGTTCCTGAGGCGCACACCCCGCGGCCCGGGCCACGGCGAGTGCCGTCTGCTCCACGACCCCGGCGGCCAGCCCGCGCCACCCCGCATGAGCGGCACCGACAGCCACACCCTGGGGCGCCGCAAACAGCACGGGCAGGCAATCGGCCACCAGCACGACGCAGGCCACCCCGGGCTTGGAGGTCCAGCTGCCGTCGGCCTCGGGCGTCAGGCCCTGGGCCAACGCGGCGGCGGCGTCCACGACCGTGCTGCCGTGCACCTGGCGCAGCCACGCGGGGCGGGCTCCTTGCAACTGCTTCGACAGCAGGGCGCGGTTGGCCTGTACCGCGGAGGGGTCATCGCCCACATGGTCCCCCAGGTTCAGGCCAGCATACGGACCCAGGCTCATGCCCCCTTGGCGGGTGGACATGAACGCCCCCACCCGCGCGCTGGACCCCGGGGCCTCGGGCCACTCAGGGTGCCACCCCAGGTGCCGCGCCGGGCCAGAGCCCGAGGCCTCCTTCAACGCCAGGTCTGCAGGCCAGGCGGGCTGAGCTTGGGCTGCGGGTCGAGGTTCAGCCGGCATCCGGACACGCTTCCGGGCGGGTCTTCTCGAAGGCGTCGAGCTTCATGCAAGCGTCGAACACCCGCATCACGTTGGGCACGTGGTCCAGCTTGGCATTGAAGCGGCGGGCGTTGAAGATCTGCGGCACCAGCACGCAGTCGGCCAGCGTCGGCGCCTCGCCGT
>CAYSOD010000424.1:0-3787 GCA_964432385.1 uncultured Rubrivivax sp. | reverse complement strand
CATCGACAAGGTCTTGCAGACGAACTCACCATCGATCACGGCCACCACCACCTGACCATTACGCGGCGGGATGGCCCGGTCCACCAGCAGCACGTCCCCGTCAAAGATCCCGGCGTCTTTCATCGAGTCGCCCCGGGCTCGCATGAGGAAGGTGGCCTGGGGGTGCTTGATCAGGCGCGCGGCCAGGTCGATGCGCTTGGCGCCCAGGTCCTCCGCAGGCGACGGAAAGCCCGCGCGTACGCTGGAGACCAAATTGAAGACAGGGATCGTGAGGGCTAGGAGTGGTTGGGGTGCATCAATACTGGACATGCGTACAGTATAGAAACGTCCACTGCCTTCACCAATCAACAGGCCGTGGACGGTGTGACCGTAGCCAAGATCGGCAAAAGACAGGGCCGAGCTCAGCCCTGATGTGGCAGATTTCTCCACACACTGGCGGAAAGGGAGGGATTCGAACCCTCGGTACTGGAGAACCAGTACGCCGGATTTCGAATCCGGTGCATTCGACCACTCTGCCACCTTTCCGAGGTTCGATCTGCAGGTCGAAATCGAGGTCGGGAGTGTAGCCGAGGGCTGCGTGCGAGCCGGCCAACTGGGACGCGTACCAAGCGAAGGCGGCAGTGCCTGGCAACCAGCCCGTTGGACCGCCACAACCCGATCTGTCACTCCAGTGTGAAAGCCTCGTGGATCGAGGTCTGGATACCACCGCCCATCACGGCGCCGCCGCCGGCCACATAGATGGTGCGGCCGATGGCCACGGCGCCCAGGCCGTGACGTGGTGTGGGCATGGGGGCGTACTGCTCCCAGGTGTCCTGCTTCAAGTCGTAGGCCTCGTTCTGGCCGAACACGCGGTTGGAACCCTCCCCGCCCATGACAAAGATGCGTCCATCCACGATGGCCGCCCCGTGGCCTGATCGGGCCGTGGGCAGCGGGTTTCGCATCTCCCAGGCGTCCTTGGCCGGCACATAGACGTGGTGCAGATTCGAGTTGGTGAGGAAGCTGTCCACACGCCCACCAATGACGTGAATCACTCCACCGTGAGGCAGAGCAGCCACATGGTCGCGTCCTGTGGGCAGCGGTGCACGGCGCTCCCAGCGGTCGGCCCTAGGGTCGTACACCACATGCCAGTCGGTGGACTTCTTGGCAGCGAAGGTGTCGCCAATGGCGCCGCCAATGCCGTGGATGACGCCGTCCATCGCTACGCAGGCCACAGACCCGCAGGCGGCTGGCAGTGGCGCAATGCGTTGCCAGCGGTCGCCATCTTCGGTGTAAACGAAACACTCGGCGTGCGGCTTGCGGTTCTGCTCGACGAAGCCGCCGATGGCGTACAGCCGGTCGCCCAGCGTGGCCACGCCCACATGGTTGGCGCCCAGCGGCAAGGGGCTCGCAATGATCCAGCGGTCGGCCTGCGCGTCGTACACGTGGTGGTAAGGTCGGTCGACGCGCTGCTCACCGTAGCCACCCACCAGGTGCATGCGATCGCGCAGCACGGTGGCCCAAGCCATCTCGCTGCGCGGCAGGGGCAGCGGTGCTCGCTGGATCCAGCGGCCCGGGTTCTTGGCCCTCGGTACCGGACTGTCGAAGACCGCCTGTTGGTCAGCCTGCGGGGGACGCGGCACGAGGCCCGGCTGGTTCAGCCTCTCGTAGCCACCTCCGTGGTGGGCATGGCCTGATTGGGCTCGGGCGCCAGGAACGGCAAAGCAAGACAGCAGCATGGCCCCGGCGCGGGTGAGGATCTGACGGCGTTGACGATCGGACATGGCGGCTTTTCTCCAAGCAAGCGACGAACAGAGGGTCGATCAGGCGATGATCAGGTGTCGGGCAGCCGTTGACCAGGCAACGGTGAGGTCCTGTTCAGTTGTCGGTGATCACTCCACCTTCAGCGACAGCGGGCTCAGCCGAGGTTCGCTCAACACGGTGTGCCAGCGCTGGCCCGACTGCAGTGGCCACGCATCAGTGAGTGTGCCGGTGGTTACCACGTGACCGGGCTCCACGTGCCATTGCGGGGTGTGCTCGGCCATGGCCTGCAACCAATGGCGCAGCGCGTGCAAAGGCCCATCCAGCACCACGGTCCCGTGGCCACTGTCACGCAGGCAGCTGCGTTCGTGCAGGTCAAGGCGCAGCGCCGAGAGGTCCGCCGCCAGATCGCCAAACTGGCTCACGGGCACGCGCGGGCCGACCAGCAGCCTTGCGTGCAAGGCGAAGTCGGCCACCGTATCAGGCGCGGTGAAGCGCCAGCCGGCGAAGTGCGTATGGACGATCTCGAAACCGTGGGCCACCCATTCGATGCAGCCCTGCAGCGCCTGCAGGCTCATGTCGGCGTGGGGCGTGGCACGCAGACCGAAGACGATCTCGGGCTCCAGCCGAGGCTGGCACAAGCCAGCGAGACGGATCGTGGCTTGCGAGCTGTCGAGCAGTGTCAGGCCGCCCTGCCACACCGGGCCCCAGATGGGCGCATGCACGCCGTAGCGCTGCCAGATGGAGCGGTTGGTGAAGCCAATCTTCCAACCGGCCACCACCTCGCCGCGGGCTTGGCGCTGATCCAAGAGCGCACTGGCCACCTGCCAGGCGGCCTGCAAGTCAAAGCCCTCGGTGCTGGACGAGGGCAGCGGGGCGAGGCTTGCGTCATCCCAAGCCTGCAGCAGTCGATTCGCCTGCGCCGCCACGCCCATGGGCGTCATGCGTACAGCACCTCGGCCCCGCCCAGATAGGGGCGCAGAGCCGCCGGTATGGCGATGCTGCCGTCTGCGCGCTGATGGTTCTCCAACACGGCCACCATCGCGCGGCCCACCGCCACGCCCGAGCCGTTGAGCGTGTGCACCAGTTCCGGCCGGCCTTGCGCGTTACGGAATCGTGCCTGCATGCGCCGCGCCTGGAAGGCCTCGCAATTGCTGCACGAACTGATCTCGCGGTAGGTGTTCTGCGCTGGCAGCCACACCTCCAGGTCATAGGTCTTGGCGCCGCTGAAGCCCATGTCGGCGGTGCACAGGGTGACCACGCGGTAAGGCAACTCCAGCGCCTGCAGCACGGCCTCGGCGTGGCCCACCATCTCCTCCAGTGCGGCGTAGCTTTGATCCGGGTGGACGATCTGCACCATCTCCACCTTGTCGAACTGATGCTGTCGGATCATGCCGCGCGTATCCCGCCCGGCGCTGCCAGCCTCGGAGCGGAAGCACGGACTGTGCGCCGTGAGCTTGATGGGCAGCGCTTCAGCCTCCAGGATCTGTTCGCGCACGGTGTTGGTCAGGCTGATCTCACTGGTGGAGATCAGGTATTGCTCCTGCTGCTCGCCGCCTTCCCCGTCTGCAGGCGAGCTGCCTCGGTACACCCAGAACATGTCGTCCTTGAACTTGGGCAACTGACCCGTGCCCTCCAAGATGTCCCGGTTGACGATGTAGGGCGTGTAGCACTCGGTGTAACCGTGGCTTTGGGTGTGCAGGTCCAGCATGAACTGGGCGAGCGCCCGGTGCAGCCGGGCCACCGGCCCGCGCATGAAGGTGAAGCGCGAGCCCGACAGCAGCGCGCCGGTCTCGAAGTCCAGACCGAGCGCGGCGCCGAGGTCGACATGGTCGCGCGGCGGGAAGTCGAACGCGCGCGGGGTGCCCCAGCGGCGCACCTCGACGTTGGCGGCCTCGTCCGCGCCGTCGGGCACGCTGGCGTGCGGCAGGTTCGGGATCGACATCAGCATCGACTGCAGCTCGGCCTGGATCTGCTCGAGCCGGGCGGCGCCTGCCTTCTGCGCGTCGCCCAGGCCGCCCACCTCGGCCAGCAGCGCACTCGCGTCCTC
>CAYSOD010000423.1:1699-3796 GCA_964432385.1 uncultured Rubrivivax sp. | reverse complement strand
AGCCTGCTCACCTTCGGCCAACGAAAGCCAATCATCGCCAGACGCGACGACAAGCCGACGACCACGCGCTTGACCTCGTAGAGGACGCGTTCCATCAGGGTGGCGGTGGAGTCAGCAGATGGGGTCATGGTCTGGTACTTTGCTCGGTGGGGCTGGGCGCGCAGGTGTCGGGTCTGCGGCCTCAGAACGGCGGCATGCCCACGGCGCTGGCCGCGTTCTCGATGGGCACGGCAAAGCCGATGCCGATGAAGGTGCGTGCCTCGGTGGGGTTGAGGATGGCGGTGACGATGCCCACCACGTGCC
Organism: uncultured Rubrivivax sp.; assembly: GCA_964432385.1. GTDB lineage: Bacteria > Pseudomonadota > Gammaproteobacteria > Burkholderiales > Burkholderiaceae_C > Rubrivivax. The sequence continues at coordinate 3,493 of CAYSOD010000423.1, read as the reverse complement.
CGTCCATGGTGACCAGCGGCCCGCCAGAGTTGCCTGGGTTGGCGGCAGCGTCAAACTGGATCAGGTTGGTCAGCACCTTCTTGCCTTCCGGGTCGCGGAACTCGCGCTTGAGCCCGGACACCACCCCGGCGCTGGTGCTGGGCCCGATGCCGAAGGGGTGACCCATGGCGATGACCTGGTCGCCAGGGCGCAGGTCGGAGGTGGAGCGCATGGTGGCGGCTTCGAGGTCGTCCGGCAGCGACAGGGCCTTGAGCACCGCCAGGTCATTCTCGGGCTGGATGTTGATGAGCTGGGCCTCGGATTCGTGCCCGTTGTGGAAGCGCACCTTGATGCGCCGCGCGCCATGCACCACGTGCAGGTTGGTCAGGATGGTGCCGTTGTCCAGGATCACCACGCCCGTACCCAGGCTGCGGTCCATGGCCTTCTTCTCGGCGTTCTTGTCGGCGTTGTCTTCGCCGTCGTCTTTCTCGTCCATGAGACCGATGACGCGCACCACCGAGGGTGCGATGGCCTCGGCCGCCTTGGCGTAGGGCGACGGCAGGGGCTCCTTCTCGAGGGTGTGGCGCACGGCAGCGTCGATGTCGTCCTGGGTCAGGGCGCGGTGCCGCTGGTTCAGCCCCAGCACGATGGACATGGCGGTGGCGGCCATCAGCGCGCCCATGAGGGCCCACAGCGGGGCGGGGTGGCGTGCGCCCCAGGCCTGCGCGCGCATCCACAGGCGCGGCGCCGCGCCGCGCTGGGGGGGCGCTGCTGCCGGGCCCGAGCTGGCTGCAGAGGACGGGGCAGCAGGGGCAGTGGAAGCGCTTGAGGCGGGAGCCAGAGAAGCTGCAGCAGCCGGCGTTGCAGACGCCGACCCGCCTCGGGCGGCGCGTGGCGAGGGACTGTACAGCGGGGTCCTGCGGTTCAAGATGATCGCCAACTCGAGTGTCGAAGCACGGTAACACGTCAGCGCCGAAGATGCATCATGGCAACCATGTGGATCGACAGCCATTGCCACCTCGACGCGCCGGAGTTTGACGACGACCGGGACGCCGTGGTCGACCGTGCCCGCACCGCGCAGGTGCAAATGCTGGTGCTGCCCGCGGTCGAGGCGGCGCACTTCGATCAAGTCCGCCTGATGGCGCACCGTTACGGTGCGGTCTACGCGCTGGGCATCCACCCTTTGTATGTCGACCGCGCGGCTGATGAGGACCTGGCGCGCCTGGAACAGGCGTTGCGCGAAAACGCCAAGGACCCGCGGCTGGTGGCGGTGGGCGAAATCGGCCTGGACCACTTCGTCCCCGGGTTGGACCGGGCGCGGCAGCAGGCCTTCTACATCTCGCAGCTGAAGTTGGCCCGCGACGCCAGGCTGCCCGTGATCCTGCACGTGCGGCGCTCGGCCGACGCCTTGCTGGCCGGCTTGCGGCGCGTGCCGGTGGCCGGCGGCATCGCCCATGCCTTCAATGGCAGCCAGGTGCAGGCGGACGAGTTCGTGCGCCGCGGCTTCAAGCTGGGCTTCGGCGGCGCCATGACCCACGAGCGGGCCCTGCAGATCCGCCGCCTGGCCGCCACGCTGCCGGACAATGCCTTGGTGCTGGAAACCGACGCCCCCGACATCCCGCCGCACTGGCTGTACCGCACCGCGCAGCAGCGCGCCGCCGGCCTGGCGCAGGCCCGCAATGAGCCGAACGAGTTGCCACGCATCGCCCAGACCCTGGCCGCCTTGCGGGGTTGCAGCCTGCAGACCCTGGCCGAGCAGACCTGTGCCAACGCCAGCGCGGCCTTGCCGCGCTTGGGAGCCTTGTTGAGCGAAGA
>CAYSOD010000423.1:0-1599 GCA_964432385.1 uncultured Rubrivivax sp. | reverse complement strand
ACGGTGGTGGAACTCAACCCGCAGGTGGTGGCGGCCTGCCGCGCGTGGTTTCGGCTGCCCGAGGACGGGCTGCGCTTTCGCACCCTGATTGGCGATGCGGGTGCGTGGCTGCAGCGCAGCGACGTGGCGGGCATGGCCCGGCTGCTGCAGGTGGACCTGTACGACGAGCAGGCGGCAGCCCCCGTGCTCGATGACGAGGAGTTCTACGCCGCTTGTCGGCGCGTGCTGTGCGAGGGCGGCCTGATGGCTGTCAACCTCTTCGGCCGTGACGCCAGCTTCGCCCGCAGTGCCGCTCGCATTGCCCGCGTGTTCGGGGCGCAGCAGGTGTGGCAGTTGCGGCCCACTCGAGAGGGCAACACCGTGGTCGTGGCCGCCCGCGGCGTGACGGTGCCTGACCGCCCCACCCTGCAAGCCCGGGCCGACGAGATCGAGCGGCGCTTCGTGCGCCAGGGGCTGCCGGCGCGCAAATGGCTGCGCATGGTGAGCCCCTGGCGGCCTGTGTGAGCTCTCGCGGTTGGCGGGTGCTTGGCGCAATGAGCCCTCTGTGTGTCCTGTGTGGGTGTTGAATCTGGGCTTCGCGTCCGGTGATGACAGGCCAAAACAAGGGTAAACCCTTGCACAACCCCTTTTGCAATGAGGGCGACTTACGTGGAAACCACAGGCGCTCAGCGGTCTTGCATCCCTAGAATCCGCCGCAGTTCCTAGTCATCCGAGGAGACTTCTTTGAAGATCAAGAGCCAGCGGGACTTCTGGTCCGGCCTCATGTTCATCGTGGTGGGCATTGCGTTCGCCTGGGGCGCCGCAGCCAACTACAACTTTGGTTCCTCGGCCCGCCCGGGCCCGGCCTACTTCCCGTTCGGTCTGGGCATCCTGCTGGCCATCCTGGGGGCCTTCGTGCTCTTCAAGGCCATCACGGTGGATACCGAGGATGGCGAGCCGATCGGCGCTTGGGCCTGGAAGCCCTTGCTGTGGATTTGCCTGTCCATCGCGGCCTTCGGGTTCCTGTTGCCCAAGCTTGGCATGATCGTCACGCTGCCGCTGCTGGTGATCGTCTCGGCGATGGCCGGAGATGAATTCCACTGGAAGGACGCGGCGATCAACGCGGTGATCCTGACCGTGGGCAGTTGGATCATCTTCAGTTGGGGCCTGAAGCTCACCATCCCGCTGTGGCCCAGCTTCTTGGGCGCCTGAGGATCACACGATGGAACTCCTGAACAATCTCGCGCTGGGCTTTGGCGTCGCCTTCACGCTGCAGAACCTGCTTTACGCCTTCTTCGGCGCCATGCTGGGCACCCTGATCGGCGTGTTGCCGGGCCTGGGGCCGGTGGCCACCATCGCCATGCTGCTGCCCAGCATCTATGCGCTGGATGCCACGCCCGCCCTGATCATGCTCGCCGGCATTTATTACGGTGCTCAGTACGGCGGCTCCACCACCGCCATTCTGATCAACGTGCCGGGTGAATCCAGCTCGGTGGTCACGGCCATTGACGGTTACCAGATGGCCCGCAAGGGCCGGGCCGGTGCGGCGTTGGCCGCTGCGGGCCTGGGCTCCTTCTTCGCGGGTTGCGTGGGCACGATCATCATCGCGGCCTTCGCTCC
>CAYSOD010000422.1:0-3808 GCA_964432385.1 uncultured Rubrivivax sp. | reverse complement strand
TTCTTCACGGGCGGTACGTTGTTCGACCACGTGACGCCCTCGATGCGCATCTACAAGGAAGAGATTTTCGGCCCGGTGCTGGCCTGCGTGCGCGCGAAGGACTTTGCCGAAGCGGTGCAGCTCATCAACGACCACGAGTTCGGCAACGGCGTGTCCTGCTTCACCAGCGATGGTGGCGTGGCGCGCGAGTTCGCGCGCCGCATCCAGGTGGGCATGGTGGGCATCAACGTGCCCATCCCGGTGCCCATGGCCTGGCATGGCTTTGGCGGCTGGAAGCGCAGCCTGTTTGGCGACATGCACGCCTACGGCGAGGAGGGCGTGCGCTTTTACACCAAGCAAAAGAGCGTGATGCAGCGCTGGCCCGACAGCATCGGCAAGGGCGCCGAGTTCGCGATGCCCACGGCCAAGTGAACCCCTTGCCTGCGCTCAGCCGGCGCGGCGCGCTGCTCGGTTTAGGGCGGGGCGTGGCGCTGGCTTGCGGGGCGTTCGCCGGGCCCTTTGTGGGGCCCTCTTCTGGGCCTTTGATGGGATCTTTCTCGGGCTCTTCCGCCTGGGCTCAAGGCATCCCTGCGCTGGCGGATGTTCCGCCGGCCACAGGGGCGGCCTCTGCCGCCTTTGACGCAGACGACCTGGCCCATGCCGCGGCCCTGCGGGACCGAGCTCTGGATGACGGGCTGGCTTGGCGCTTGGTGGAGAGTCTGTGCACAGATATCGGGCCCCGGCCGGCCGGTTCAGAGGCCGATGCGCGGGCTGTGGCCTGGGCGCTGAACCAGGCGCGCGGTCTGGGCTTTGACCGCGCCTGGGCCGACCCGGTGCCTCTGCGCGTCTGGCAGAGAGGGCCGGGGTCTGCGGAACTGACCGCACCGCACCGCCGCCGCCTGGTGATGGTGGCGCTGGGTAACAGCGCAGCCACGCTGCCCGAAGGCCTGGAGGCCGAGGTGGTGGTCTACCCGGACCTGGCGGCACTGCGCGCTGACGACTCCGGCCGAGCCCGCGGCCGCATCGTCTTCATCGACCAGAAGATGGAGCGCACGCTGGACGGCAGCGGCTACGGCGCGGCCGTGCCGGCCCGCGTCATGGGCCCGGTGGAGGCCGCACGCAAGGGCGCGGTGGCGCTGGTCCTGCGCTCCATTGGCACCGACCGCGACCGCGTGGCTCACACTGGCGCCATGAGCGTGGACCCGCGCGTGCCGCCGCTGCCGGCCGCCGCCCTGTCAGCACCCGACGCCGACGTGTTGGCGCGTCTGCATGCGGCGGGGCAGCCTTTGCGCCTGAGGTTGGTGGTGCAGGCGGTGTCGGGTGTCGAGGCCCTCACGCACAACGTCATTGCCGAGGTCCGCGGCAGCGAGTGGCCCGAAGAGGTCGTGCTTCTGGGGGCTCATCTGGACTCGTGGGATGTCGGCCAGGGCGCGCTGGACGACGGTGCGGGCGTGGCCATCGTGATGGCCGCGGCTCAGCAGATCGTGCAGCTCGCGCGAAGGCCGCGCCGTACCGTGCGCGTGGCGCTGTTTGGCAACGAGGAGAACGGTTTTGACGGTGCGCGCGACTATGGCACCCGCTATGCCGGCGTGCGCCATCAGTTGATTGGCGAGAGCGACTTCGGTGCGGGTCGGGTGTGGCGGCTGCGCAGCCGCGTGGGCCCGCAAGCCTTGCCTGCCTTTGCGGAGATCGCTGCCGCGCTGGCGCCGCTGGGGGTGCAGGCGGGCGACAACCAGGGCAACCCGGGGCCGGATGCAGCTGTACTGATGCGCCGCCACCGCTGGCCCGCGGTGGAGTTGTCGCAGGACGGCACGCACTACTTCGACGTGCACCACACCGACAACGACACGCTGGACCGTATCGACCCTGCTGCCTTGCGCCAGAACGTGGCCTGTTGGGCGGCGATGGCCTGGCTGGCGGCGCAGTCGCGGTTGTCGTTTGGTTGAATTGGGCCAGTTCCTTGATGGTCGTGGAGCCTGGCCCACCGCACGCATCCACCCAGGCCCTATTGAGGCCGCTACGCTCGGTCCCCCAGGCCTGCAGCTCTGGATAGAAGTCCTGACCAACCGTCTGGCAATGGACCCGGCGAAGGCGAGAAGGGGGTCGGCTGCGCTGGTGTGGCGAGCCTGATGTCAGCCCAGTGTTGTCGACCCGAGCCGCGCGCTCCGGGCATCGATCTGCTCCACCAGTCCGGTCAACGCATCTGCCGCGAGGCGTGCTTCTTCCAGCACTGCGATGCGGGTTTCCGGGTGGTCGGGGTACTCGTGGGTGAGAGAGTTTCGGAGTGATCGCCAGCGTGCCCACTGAACGGCTTCCAGATAGCCGTACTTTTCCAGGCGCATCAACACGTCGATCAGGGGAGCGTCGTTCATGGGCTCGGCAAGAACTTCGCTGGCGAACGTCCGCAGAACATGTTCCCCGACCGTGTCCTGCAGCTTGATGAACCGATAGACGAACTGATCGATGGTCCTGAGGAGCGCGAGATCATCGTGCCTGACGGCACCCACGCTCAACTTTGCGGGGAGGTCAGCAAGTGCGCCCTGCATGATGGTGACGTGTCGCCGGCACTGGTCCAGGGCCACGTGCAGCGGCAGCGTCAAAGCTCCACCCCTTCGCGGCGAGCGCGGTCCACGATGGGCGTCGGCGGTGATCCGTCGTCCATCACGATGTCGATCTTGCGTTCGCCCAGTTCGAGCCAGAGATCCGCGAGCAGGTCCATGCGACGCCTTGCGGCCTGACCTGGCGGAAGGTCGGTGACGATGAACAGGTCGATATCGCCACCTCGCCGAGACTCGTCAAGGCGCGACCCGAACAAGCGCGGCGCCCGCCCGAAATGACGCAGTCCCAGGCGGCGTATCACCTCGCGTTCATGAGAGCTCAGTCGCATCAACTGAATTACATCACTTGCCGGCATGCCAATCCCGCGGCGGTCATTGAGATGCAGCATGGGTACGAAGAGGTCAGCTCCACTGGAGCTTCCCCGCCCAGGCCTGCCACCTGCCAGCCTCAGGCCCCGATCACCCCGCCGTCAGCCCGCCGCACCACCACCGTGGCCGAGCGCGGACGGCCGCCCGGTTGGTAGTCTGGCCAGTTCGAGAACCTGTTCGGCTCTGTCGGGCTGCTGCGCTCGCTGGGGGACTCCCCCGGATGCTGGATGTTCAGGAACATCGTTCGGCCATCGGGCGTCCAGGTCACACCGGTGATTTCGCAGCCGACGGGCCCGGTCAGGAACCGCCGGGTCTGGCCCGTGGTGGGGTCGCAAGCCAACATCTGGTTGTTGCCGATGCGGGCCAGGTCGCCCTTGTGCATCTGGCTGGTGGACATGTCGGTCTGTATCCACAGCACGCCGCGCGCATCGAAGGCGATCCCATCGGGGCAGGCATAGAGGTCGCCCCGGATGTTGCCCTGGGCCTGCGGCCGCTCGTTGGCTGGGTCGCCGGCCAGCACCAGGTGGTTCCATTCGAAGGCCTCGCCGTCGAAGTCGCCATCTTCCTTCCAGCGGATGATGTGCCCCATGGTGTTGTTGGCCCGCGGGTTGGCGGCGTCCACGCCCGGCTGACCCGCCGCACCCCGCGCACTGTTGTTGGTGAGCGTGCAGTAGACCCAGCGTGAACGCTCGTCGATGGCCAGCCACTCGGGTCGGTCCATCTTGGTGCCGCCCAGCAGATCGGCGGCCTGCCGCGCCTTGATCACCACCTCACCCTGGTCCGCAAACCCGTTGGCGGCAGTGAGCGGGCCCTGGCCGTTCACCAAGGGCAGCCAGCGGCCGCGGCCGTCGCCATCATGCCGAGCGACAGCAGCAGCGCGGCTGCGAGGCCCATCGCAGCGA
>CAYSOD010000421.1:0-3812 GCA_964432385.1 uncultured Rubrivivax sp. | reverse complement strand
GTGAGCGGCGGCTCCATCCTGGGCGACAAGACGCGCATGGAGCGCCTGAGCGTGGACACGCGCGCCTTCATCCGCCCGAGCCCGGCAGCGGGCAACCTGGGCGGCGTGACCGAAAAGACCCGCGAGGCGCTGCTGGTGTGCGAGGCGGCGGGTTTCGACGTGGTGATCGTCGAGACCGTGGGCGTGGGCCAGAGCGAGACGGCCGTGGCCGGCATGACCGACATGTTCTGCCTGCTGCAACTGCCCAATGCGGGTGACGACCTGCAGGCCATCAAGAAGGGCGTGATGGAACTCGCTGACCTGGTTGTCATCAACAAGGCCGATCTGGACACCGCAGCTGCCACACGCGCCCAGGCCCAGATCACCAGCGCGCTGCGCTTGTTCGGCCTGCACGGCCGGGACGACCGCGCCCACCACGGCGCCAGCTTGTGGCAACCGCAGGTGCTGCAGTTGAGCGCGCTGCACGGCCACGGCCTGGAGGACTTCTGGGCTGCGGTGAGCCGCTTTCGTGATCTGCAGACGGCCAGCGGGCGCTTGGCCACCCGCCGCCGCGAACAGGACCAGGCCTGGATGTGGGAGCGCATCGAGGTCGGCCTGCGCCAGCGCTTCCGCGAGCACCCTGCCGTGCGCGAGGCCCTGCCGCACGCGATGGAAGACGTGCGCTCGGGCCGCCTGGCGCCGTCGGTGGCTGCGCGGCGGCTGCTGGACTGCATGCAGTGAAGTCAACGCAACCCCACCCATCCCAGCCCTTGGTTTGACCCGACCCGAATTCGAGAGGAAAACCCCCGATGCACGACATCATTGAACAACTGGAGCGCAAGCGCGCCGCGGCCCGTCTCGGTGGCGGACAAAAGCGCATCGACGCGCAGCACGCCAAGGGCAAGCTCACGGCGCGTGAGCGGCTGGAGCTGCTGCTGGACGAAGGCAGCTTCGAAGAGTGGGACATGTTCGTCGAGCACCGCTGTGTGGACTTCGGTATGGCCGACAACAAGGTGCCCGGCGACGGCGTGGTCACGGGCTACGGCACCATCAATGGTCGCCTGGTCTTCGTCTTCAGCCAGGACTTCACGGTCTTCGGAGGCGCGCTGTCCGAGGCACACGCCGAGAAGATCTGCAAGGTGATGGACCAAGCCATGAAGGTAGGGGCGCCCGTCATCGGCCTGAACGACTCAGGTGGCGCGCGCATCCAGGAGGGCGTGGCCTCGCTCGGCGGCTACGCCGAGGTCTTCCAGCGCAACGTCATGGCCAGCGGCGTGGTGCCGCAGATCAGCCTGATCATGGGTCCGTCAGCCGGCGGCGCGGTGTACTCCCCGGCCATGACCGACTTCATCTTCATGGTGCGCGACAGCGCCTACATGTTCGTCACCGGCCCCGAAGTGGTGAAGACCGTGACGCACGAGGAAGTCACCGCCGAGGAGCTGGGCGGCGCCTCCACCCACACCACCAAGAGCGGCGTGGCCGACATGGCCTTTGACAACGACGTGGAAGCGCTGCTGATGCTGCGCCGCTTCTTCAACTACCTGCCGCTGAACAACCGCGAGAAGCCGCCGGTGCGCCCGAGCATTGACCCTGCTGACCGCACCGACCTGTCGCTGGACACCCTGGTGCCCGACAACCCCAACAAGCCCTACGACATCAAGGAGCTGATCTTCAAGGTGGTGGACGACGGCGACTTCTTCGAACTGCAGCCGGACTACGCCAAGAACATCGTCATCGGCTTTGGCCGCATGGACGGGCGCAGCGTGGGCATCGTGGCCAACAACCCCATGGTGCTGGCCGGCTGCCTGGACATCAAGAGCAGCATCAAGTCCGCCCGCTTCGTGCGCTTCTGCGACGCCTTCAACATCCCGGTGGTCACCTTCGTGGACGTGCCCGGCTTCATGCCCGGCACTTCGCAGGAGTACGGCGGCATCATCAAGCACGGCGCCAAGCTGCTGTACGCGTATGCCGAATGCACGGTGCCCAAGGTCACTGTCATCACACGCAAGGCCTACGGCGGCGCCTATGACGTGATGGCCTCCAAGCATCTGCGCGGTGACGTGAACCTGGCGTGGCCGAATGCGGAGATCGCTGTCATGGGCGCCAAGGGCGCGGTGGAGATCATCTTCCGCGAAGACAAGGGCGACCCGGCCAAGCTCGCCGCCCGCGAGGCCGAGTACAAGGCCCGTTTCGCCAACCCCTTCGTGGCGGGCGCGCGTGGCTATATCGACGACGTCATACAGCCCCACGAGACTCGCAAGCGCATTTGCCGCAGCCTGGCCATGCTCAAGGACAAGAAGCTGGAGAACCCGTGGAGGAAGCACGGAAACATTCCGCTGTGACGAGTGCCATGTGCGCCGTTCCGCGTTACTTCCTGGGTGAGCGAGGGCTGTGGACCGCGCGAGATCGGGCGGCCCGGGCGTTTTGCTCCGTGTCCCCCGCGCTTCGCGCTCCTCCTAATACCTACGCAAAACGCCCGGGCCACCCGATCTCCGACGCACCCGAGCGCTTGAGTCAACCGATGCGTGGTCATGAGTCATCTGCCTCACACGTTGTCTGCCACATCGCAGCGCAGGGCCTGGCCCGTCTGTCGCAGCGAAGTCAAGGAGGAGCCGGCCGCAGGCCGGCGGGGGACATGAGCGGAGATAGATGGGCCAGGCCCGGAGCGGGCTCAGCCACAACCAACGCGGGCTCAGCCACAACTAACACGTCCATGGCCACAACGGACCCAGCCATACCCCATCGATCAAGACGTTCCCGAATTGGAGCTAGAACATGTTCACCAAGATCCTGATCGCCAACCGCGGAGAAATCGCCTGCCGCGTGATCAAGACCGCGCGCAAGATGGGCATCGCCACCGTGGCGGTGTATTCCGAAGCTGACAAGGACGCGCGCCATGTCGAGCTGGCCGACGAGGCCGTGCTGCTGGGCCCGGCGCCTAGCCGTGAAAGCTACCTCGTGGCCGACAAGATCATTGCCGCCTGCAAGGCCACCGGTGCGCAGGCTGTTCACCCCGGCTACGGATTCCTGTCGGAAAACGAGGACTTCGCCCGCCGCGTGGAAGAAGTAGGCATCGTCTTCATCGGCCCCAAGCACTACAGCATCGCGGCCATGGGCGACAAGATCGCCTCCAAGAAGCTGGCTAACGAGGCCAACGTCAGCACCATCCCGGGCTGGAACGATGCCATCGAGTCACCCGAGAGGGCGGTGGAGATTGCGCGCGGCATCGGCTACCCGGTGATGATCAAGGCCAGCGCCGGTGGCGGCGGCAAGGGCCTGCGCGTGGCCTTCAACGACAAGGAGGCCTTCGAGGGCTTCTCGTCCTGCCGCAACGAGGCGCGCAACAGCTTCGGCGACGACCGCGTCTTCATCGAGAAGTTCGTCGAGCAGCCGCGCCACATCGAGATTCAGGTGCTGGGTGACGCCCACGGCAACATCGTCTACCTGCACGAGCGTGAGTGCTCCATCCAGCGCCGCCACCAGAAGGTGATCGAGGAGGCGCCTAGCCCCTTCATCAGTGACGAGACGCGCCGCGCCATGGGCGAGCAGGCTGTGGCCTTGGCGCGCGCCGTGAAGTACCAGAGCGCGGGCACGGTGGAGTTCGTGGTCGGCAAGAACCAGGACTTCTACTTCCTGGAGATGAACACCCGGCTGCAGGTCGAGCACCCCGTCACCGAGTGCATCACCGGGCTGGACCTGGTAGAGCAGATGATCCGCGTGGCCGCCGGCGAGGCGCTGCCCTTCACCCAGGAGCAGATTCCCCGCCAAGGCTGGGCCATCGAGTGCCGCATCAACGCCGAGGACCCGTTCCGCAACTTCCTGCCCTCCACCGG
>CAYSOD010000420.1:0-3816 GCA_964432385.1 uncultured Rubrivivax sp. | reverse complement strand
GGTGGGTGCTTCCATGCTGTGGGTGGGCTGGTTTGGCTTCAACGCAGGCTCCAACCTGGAAGCCAACGGCGTGGCTGCGCTGGCCTTCATCAACACCATCGTTGCCACGGCGGCGGCGACGCTGGCCTGGGCAGGCGCTGAAGCGCTGATGAAGGGCAAGGCCTCCATGCTGGGTGCCGCCTCGGGCGCGGTATCCGGCCTCGTGGCCATCACCCCGGCCTGCGGCTTCGTGGGCGTGGGTGGTGCACTGGTGATCGGTGCGCTGGCCGGTGTGGTCTGCCTGTGGGGCGTGTCCGGTCTGAAGCGCATGCTTGGCGCTGACGACTCCCTGGACGTGTTCGGTGTCCACGGCGTGGGCGGCATTCTGGGCGCACTGCTGACTGGGGTGTTCGCCAGCCCCGGCCTGGGCGGCACCGGCATCTGCAACTACGTCGACAACAAGTGCGGCGAGTGGGGCGGCATCGGTTCGCAGGTGTGGATCCAGTTGCAAGGCGTGCTGTACACCGTCGTCATTTCCGCTGTGGTGGCGTTCATCGCCTTCAAGATCGTCGACATGGTCATCGGCCTGCGCGTGACCGAAGAGGAAGAGCGCGAGGGCCTGGACATCTCGTCTCACGGCGAGACCGCTTACAACAAGTGATCGCGTGCAGGGTGCGGCGGGTCTGCGGACCGCTGCGCCCGGCAGCATCAGCCCTCACGGGGCCGCCTCAAGGCGGCCCTTTTCCGTTGGGGCCGTCTCGGCCGCTGCGCCCGCTGTCAGCCTGCCTTGACAAGTTTCAAGCCCAAAGCGCCTGCCCGTCCCTAGAATCACCGCATGGTTCCTCACCTCATCACTGCCCTGACCGGGCCCATCAACGAGCTCGAGCAACGCATCCTCGAGTCCATGCCGGCCATCGAGCGTTGGTTCCGGCTGGAGTGGATGGAGCACACGCCGCCCTTCTACAGCTCGGTGGACATCCGCAACGCGGGCTTCAAGCTCGCACCGGTGGACACCAACCTGTTCCCCGGGGGCTTCAACAACCTGACCCCCGAGATGCTGCCCCTGGCGGTGCAGGCGGCCATGGCGGCCATCGAGAAGATCTGCCCCGAGGCCAAGAACCTGCTGCTGATCCCCGAGAAGCACACCCGCAACACGTTCTACCTGACCAACGTGAAGCGTCTGATGCAGATCTTTCACCAGGCCGGGCTGAACGTTCGCCTGGGCACCCTTGACGAGGAGATCAAGGCGCCCACCACGCTGGCCTTGCCTGATGGCAGCGAGCTGGTGGTGGAGCCGCTGGTGCGCACCCGAGGTCGGCTCGGACTGAAAAACTTCGACCCCTGCACCATCCTGCTCAACAACGACCTGTCGGCCGGCATCCCCAAGGTGCTGGAGAACCTGCACGAGCAGTACCTGCTGCCGCCCTTGCATGCGGGCTGGGCGGTGCGCCGCAAGACCCACCACTTCCAGAGCTACGAGGAAGTGGCCAAGAAGTTCGCCAAGTTGCTGGGCATGGACCCCTGGCTGATCAACCCGATGTTCGGCCAGTGCGGGCAGGTGGACTTCTCGGACAGCACCGGCCTGGACTGCGTGCAGAGCAACGTGGACACCATGCTGTCCAAGATCCGCCGCAAGTACAAGGAATACGGCATCAACGAGAAGCCCTTTGTCGTCGTCAAGGCCGACAACGGCACCTACGGCATGGGCATCATGACCGTGCGCGACGCCAAGGAAGTGGCCGACCTGAACCGCCGCACCCGCAACAAGATGAGCGTGATCAAGGACGGCCAGGAGGTCTCCGATGTCATCATCCAGGAGGGCGTGCCCACCTACGAGCGCATCAACGATGCAGTGGCCGAGCCCGTGGTTTACATGATCGACCGCTATGTGGTGGGGGGCTTTTACCGCGTGCACGCCGAGCGTGGCGTGGACGAGAACCTCAACGCACCGGGCTCCAGCTTCGTGCCGCTGGCCTTCGACCACAGCCACCAACTGCCCAGGCCGGGAGAAAAGCCTGGTGCGAGTGCGCCCAACCGCTTCTACATGTACGGCGTGGTGGGCCGCCTGGCCATGCTGGCGGCCAGCTACGAGCTGGAAGCCACCGACCCCGAGGCCGAGGTCTACGAGTAAGGCGCGTCCTGCAGGCGCGGTCTTGGCACTCTGGGGGCTCATGCAGGCTTCTTCGATGCCTGGACGTGACCCGTCTTCACGCGGGTGGGAGGCCGTGGCGGTCACCCCACAGTCTGGTGCGGAGACCTTGCTGCAATGCAGCATTGGCGCTCCAATGAAGAGCTGATTCGTTTCTGCACTCCATGACCGCTTCCGACGCCCACCGCCCTCACGCGGGTCAAGCGGCCCTGGCCGCCCTCACGCTGGCGGCCATCGGCGTGGTGTATGGCGACATCGGCACCAGTCCGTTGTACGCGCTCAAGGAGGTGTTCGCGCACGGCCGCGTGCCCTTGAATGCCAACAACATCCTGGGCATCCTGTCGCTGACCTTCTGGACGCTGACGGTGGTGGTGTCGCTGAAGTATGTGGCGCTGATCTTGCGGGCCGACAACAACGGCGAGGGCGGGCTGATCGCCATGCTGGCGCTGGCTTCGCAGGCCGTGAAGGACCGCCCCGTGCTGCGCTCGCGCCTGCTGTTGCTGGGGATCTTCGGTACCGCCATCTTCTTCGGCGATGGCGTCATCACGCCGGCCATCTCGGTGCTGTCGGCAGTGGAGGGGCTGGAGGTCGTCGAGCCCGGATTGCACCGCTTTGTGGTGCCGCTGACGCTGGTGATCCTGACCGTCCTCTTTGCGGCCCAGCGCTTCGGCACGGCGGTGGTGGGACGGTTCTTCGGGCCGATCACGCTGCTGTGGTTTGCGGTGCTGGCGGTGCTGGGCCTGGTGCACATTGCTCAGCACCCTGCGGTGCTGGTGGCCTTGTCGCCGCATCATGCGGTGGTCTTTCTGTGGGCCCACCCCGGCGTCGCCTTCGTGGCGCTGGCGGCGCTGGTGCTGTGCGTGACGGGGGCGGAGGCGCTCTACGCCGACCTTGGTCACTTTGGCAAGAAGCCCATCCGTCTGGCCTGGTTTGCCGTGGTGATGCCCGCGCTGGTGCTCAACTACTTCGGCCAGGGGGCCATGCTCCTGCAGCACCCGCAGAACGTGGGCAATCCCTTCTACGAGATGGCGCCCTCCTGGGCGCTGTACCCGCTGATCGTGCTGGCCACGCTGGCGGCGGTGATCGCCTCGCAGGCGCTCATCACGGCGGCGTTTTCGGTCACCAAGCAAGCCATCCAACTGGGCTACCTGCCACGCCTGAGGCTGCTGCACACCTCCATCCGCGAGACCGGGCAGATCTACGTGCCCTTCGTCAACTGGTCACTGTACGTCTGCATCGTGATCGCCGTGCTGGCCTTCGGCTCCAGCAGTGCCCTGGCGTCGGCCTACGGCATTGCGGTGACGATCGACATGACCATCACCACCGTCATGACCTTCTTCGTCATCCGCTACGGCTGGAAGCTGCCACTGTGGCTGTGTGTCGCGGCCACGGGTTGCTTCTTCATCATCGACATCGTGTTCTTCGCCGCCAATGCGGTGAAGATCGTGGAGGGCGGCTGGTTCCCCCTGCTCATTGGGGCGGCCATGTTCACGCTGATGACCACCTGGCAGCAGGGCCGGCAGCTGATGAGCGAGCGGCTGCGCGACGAGGCCATCGACCTGACGGTGTTCATCGAATCGCTGTTCATCCACCCGCCACTTCGCGTGCCCGGCACGGCCGTGTTTCTCAGTGCGGAAAAGGGCGCCACGCCCTTTGCGCTGCTGCACAACCTCAAGCACAACAAGGTG
>CAYSOD010000419.1:0-3834 GCA_964432385.1 uncultured Rubrivivax sp. | reverse complement strand
CTTGGGCAGCCGGTGCATGGTGCCGTCTTCAGTGCGGTTGAACTGCATGAAGACGTTGTTCCAGATCTCGATGTAACGGTCGCCATCCTGCTCGGGGCTGCCGGGAGGGCCGCCAGCGACTTCGGGGCCGTGGTCATAGAAGATCTCGGAACACGGCCCGCAGGGGCCGGTGTCGCCCATCATCCAGAAGTTGTCGGACATGTAGCGTCCGCCCTTGTTGTCACCGATGCGCACGATGCGCTCGGCCGGCAGGCCGATGACCTTCAGCCAGATGTCATAGGCCTCGTCGTCCTCCGCATAGACCGTGGCCCAGAGCTTGTCCTTGGGCAGCTTGAAGTGCTCGGTCAGCAACTCCCAGGCGTACGAGATGGCGTCGTGCTTGAAGTAGTCGCCGAACGAGAAGTTGCCCAGCATCTCGAAGAAGGTGTGGTGGCGCGCGGTGTAGCCCACGTTCTCGAGGTCGTTGTGCTTGCCGCCAGCGCGAATGCACTTCTGCGCCGTGGCCGCCCGCGTGTAGGGCCGCTTGTCGAAACCCAGGAACACGTCCTTGAACTGGTTCATGCCCGCGTTAGTGAACAGCAGCGTGGGGTCGTCGCCCGGCACCACGGGGCTGGAGGCCACGGCCTGATGGCCCTTGGACTCGAAGAACTTCAGGAAGGTGGAGCGGATGTCAGAGGCTTTCATGGGGAACTCGGGCTCACGGAATGATCAGAAAGTGGGGATGCAAGATCTGACGCCAGGCACACCGTCAACGGAGAGCGCAGGCCGTCGGATGCGAGGTCAGCTGAAGTGTTGAGGGTTGAGGTAGAGCGGCACGCCGACCCGGCGGGCGGCTTCGCCCAACACGCGGTCTTTGGTCGCCAAGGGCAGACGCTGGCGCAAGGCGGTGTCGAGGTAGCAGGCATCGTAGGACGTCAGCCCCCAGTCGCTCGCCAAACGGGTCCACAAGGAGGCGTCGGGCGCCACCGGCACCACCCGCATCTGCACGCGCTCCAGTCGGCCCCAGGCCTCATCAAGCGCCGCAGCGCTGATGCGCCCGCGATGCAGGGCACGGGACAGGATGTTGGCCAACTCCAGGTGCCACAGCGCGGGCACCCAGACCTGTGTTCCGATCATGGAGCGCCACACGTCCACGGAGTAGTCGTCTTGCTCGTCCTCGAAAAAGGCCGCCAGGGCCACCGAGGCATCCAGGACAAAGGCGGGAGGCGCCGCCGACGTCACCGGCGCCCCTCATCGCGCAGTTCACGCCAGTCCATGCCCAGCCGTCGCCCGCGGCTGGCGCCGATGAGCGCTTCAATGGCTTCGCGACGCGCCTGGGCATCCTGGTCGACGGGCGTCACGCGCACCAGCTTGGCCACCGGCTTGTTGTGGCGCGTGATGATGACCTCCTCGCCCTGCTCCGCACGAGCCACCAGTTCAGAGAGGTGCGTCTTGGCTTCGAAGAGCCCGATGGTTTCCATGGGGTGCGCTCCAACATGCTGCCGCGGAGCTTTTGATTGGTTGATTCAACCAGATTTTATGCCGACCAAGGAAGTCCTGCTCGTCGGGCCCGGTAGCTCCAGCCCCTGAGGCCACCACCCAGCGGCCGCCTCGGAGACCCCCTACGCCTTAGGATTCAGGGTTTCGCCCTGTCAACCAAAGCCCATCCGCGGGCGATTGATGCTCACAAGGACGTATCTCTCATGGCCCAAGCCTCCAAGTCCGCTGCCAAGTTCCAGTGGGAAGACCCGTTCCACCTCGACGCCCAGCTCACCGACGACGAGCGGGCCGTCAGCGAAGCTGCCCGCGCCTACTGTCAGGAGAAGCTGGCGCCGCGGGTGCAATTGGCCTTCCGAAATGAGCACACCGACATCGCCATCTTCCGCGAGATGGGCGAACTTGGCCTGCTCGGCCCTACCATCCCCGAGGCTTACGGCGGTGCCGGCCTGAACTACGTGTGCTACGGCCTGGTGGCGCGAGAGGTCGAGCGCGTGGACTCGGGCTACCGTTCCATGATGAGCGTGCAGAGCTCGCTGGTGATGCTGCCGATCTTCGAGTTCGGCACCGAGGCGCAGAAGCAGAAGTACCTGCCCAAGCTGGCTCGCGGTGAGTGGATCGGCTGCTTCGGCCTGACCGAACCCAACCACGGCAGCGACCCCGGCAGCATGATCACCCGCGCACGGAAGGTGCCTGGCGGCTACAGCCTGACCGGCTCGAAGATGTGGATCTCGAACTCGCCGTTCGCCGACGTCTTCGTCGTGTGGGCCAAGGACGACGCAGGCTCCATCCGCGGCTTCGTGCTGGAAAAGGGCTGGAAGGGCTTGTCCGCACCCGCCATCCACGGCAAGGTGGGCCTGCGCGCCTCCACCACGGGCGAAATCGTGATGGACGAGGTGTTCTGTCCGGAAGAGAACGCCTTCCCAGAGGTACGCGGCCTGAAGGGCCCCTTCACGTGCCTGAACAGCGCCCGATACGGCATCGCCTGGGGTGCGCTGGGTGCTGCGGAGGACTGCTTCCACCGCGCCCGCCAGTACGTCCTGGACCGCCAACAGTTCGGCCGGCCGCTGGCTGCCAATCAGCTGATCCAGAAGAAGCTGGCCGACATGCTGACCGAGATCAGCCTGGGCCTGCAGGGCTGCCTGCGCCTGGGCCGCATGAAGGATGAAGGCACGGCCGCCGTGGAAATCACCTCCATCCTCAAGCGCAATTCCTGCGGCAAGGCGCTGGACGTCGCTCGCATGGCGCGCGACATGATGGGCGGCAACGGCATCAGCGACGAGTACGGCGTGGCCCGCCACTTGGTGAACCTCGAGGTGGTGAACACCTACGAGGGCACGCACGACATCCACGCCCTGATCCTGGGCCGTGCGATCACTGGGCTCCAGGCGTTCCAGTGAAGCCTGACGTCCGCACAGCGGCCTGCCTCGGCTCGGCGCCAAGGGCCGCATGATGAGCATCCCCGGAACCCCTCCCAGGCCTCTGGAAGGTATCCGCGTCCTGGACCTGTCACGCGTGCTGGCCGGCCCATGGTGCGGGCAGTTGCTGGCCGACTACGGCGCCGACGTCATCAAGGTGGAGCGCCCCGGCAGCGGTGACGACACGCGCGGCTGGGGCCCACCCTACTGGGGTGACGCGGCCCAGGGCATGGCGGCCTACTACCTGAGCACCAACCGCGGCAAGCGCTCCATCGCCATCGACATCGCCAGTGCAGAAGGTTCCGCCCTTGTTCGGCAGCTCGCGGCCGAGGCCGACGTGCTGCTGGAGAACTACAAGGTGGGACAACTCGCCAAGTACGGGTTGGACTACGCCAGCCTGTCAGCGCTGAACCCGCGCCTGGTGTACTGCTCGGTCACCGGCTATGGTCAGGACGGCCCCTACGCGCAAGCCGCCGGCTATGACTTCGCCATCCAGGCCACGGGCGGCTTGATGAGCGTCACGGGCGAGAAAGAAGGCACGCCTGGCAGCGAGCCTCAAAAGGTGGGCGTGGCCGTGAGCGACCTGTTCACAGGCGTGTACGCATCGGGGGCCGTGATGGCCGCGCTGATCGAGCGCGGGCGCACAGGCCGCGGACGTCACATCGACGCCGCCTTGCTCGACGTGCAGGTGGCCATGACCAGCCAGCAGGCCAGCAACTACATGCACAGCGGCAAGACGCCGCAGCGCATGGGCAACGCCCACGTCAACATCGTGCCGTACCAGGTGTTTGCGACGAAGGACGGTCACATCGTTATCGCGGTGGGCAACGATGGGCAGTTCGAGCGCTTCTGCACCTTGGCAGGCCACCCCGAGGTGGCGGCAGACCCGCGCTACGCGCGCAACTCCAGCCGGGTGGAGCGCAGCGCGGAACTGGTGCCG
>CAYSOD010000418.1:0-3864 GCA_964432385.1 uncultured Rubrivivax sp. | reverse complement strand
CCCCATCACGGCAGAGAACACCAGCACGACCTCTCCGGTCTTGGGCGCAAGCAGGAACACCAGAACGGCCAGCGTACGCGTGGCATAGACCAGTGACAGCAGCGACTTCATGCGCCAGCGGCCCATGGCCCAGCCCGCGGCCACGCTGCCCACGATGTTGAAGAGGCCCAGCAGGGCCAATGACCAGCCGGCCCAGGCGGTGGGCAGCCCGCAGGACGCAATGACCCCCGGCAGATGCGTGGCGAGAAACGCCACATGAAAGCCGCAGACGAAGAAGCCGGCCCCCAGCAGCAGGTAGCTGCGGTTGCGAAATGCGTCGCGCAGGGCTTCGCGCGTGCTCAAGACCTTCTGGCCAGCGGGTGCGGCCTGCAGTGAATTACCGCGCAGCAAGAATGCTGCCGGCAGGCACAGCAACACCAGCAGGCCCATCACCTGCATCGCGTCGGCCCAGCCCAGACCCACGATCAGCGTGGCCGCGATGGGCGCCAGGGCGAACTGGCCGAAGGAGCCGCCGGCGTTGACGATGCCTGCGGCCAGCCCCCGGCGGTCGGGTGGGATCAGCCGCGTGGTGGCGGCCATCAGAACGGCCGGCCCGGCCATGCCCGCACCACCCGCCGACAGCACGCCAATGGCCAGGATCAGCCCCCAGGTGCTGGTCATGTAGGGCGTGATGAAGGTGCCTACCGCCACCAGCAGCGCGCCGACGAAGAGCACGCGCCCGGCGCCGATCTTGTCGGCCATGGCACCCGCGAAGGGCTGCGTGAGCCCCCACCACAGCTGCCCGAACGCGAAGGCCAGGCTGATGCTGGCCAGGCCCAGGCCGGTGGCGGTGTTCAGCGGCGACAGGAACAGCCCCATGGTCTGGCGCGTGCCCATGGTCAGGGCGAAGGTTCCGGCTGCGGCCAGCAGCACCAGCCACAAGGCGGTGCGCTTGGCATGGCGCTTGTCATCGGTCATTCACGACTCCTGCGCAAGCCAGTTTCACCGCTTGCATGAATTCGGCCAAAGGCATCGGCATCGGTTGCGCTCATGCAATCGCATTCCTGATCAGACGAAAGGTGACTGCAATCGAGTGAAGGTGCTGGGCCTCCGGCAGCCGGCGACGGCTGGAGACGCGAATGCCTTCGTTGAACAGCATCAGCATGGCAGCCATTTCTTCGGCCTGCTGGGGGGTGGCGCCAGCATCGTCCAGGATGTCCTTGAAGATGAGCTGCATGTCGGCCAAGTGCGAGCTTGCGCGGGCCGCGAGTCCGTCGTCCACACCGGCCATCTCCAACACCGTGTTGACCAGCATGCATCCCCAGCTGACTCTCGAGCCGCTTGCCTCCACAAAGCCGCGCTCGAAGAAGTCCTGCAGGGCGTCCAACGGTGGCATCTCCGCGCGGGTTCGTTGAACCAGGCCCAAGGTGCGGGCGGCCCACAGGTCCAGGCACTCGATGAAGAAGCTGCGCTTGTCGCCAAAGGCCGCGTAAAAGCTGCTGCGCGAAATGCCCATGACCTGCAGCAGATCGGCCAGCGTGGTGGCCTGGTAGCCCTGGCGCCAGAACAGCGCCAGCGCCCGGTTCACCACTTGGGGTCGGTCGAATTCGATGAGGCGGGCCACGCTTGGATTCTGTACCGAAAGGTTCACAATGGCAAATCAGCCTTGTGAAGGACACGCCATGGACAAACCCGTCTGCTTGATCCTTGGAGCCGGTGCCGGCATCGGCGGCCACGTGGCCAAGCGCTTTGCGCGGGAGGGTTACCACGCCTGCCTGGCCCGACGCACTGACCAGGCCGGGATGGACCGGCTGGTGGCCGAGATCGAGGCTCAGGGTGGCTCTGCTGACGGCTTCATGCTCAATGCCGTGGAGGAGGGCAGCATCGAGCAACTGGTCACCCGCATCGAAGCCGACATCGGGCCGATTGGCGTGGCTGTGTTCAACCTGGGTGCGCAGATCGGTGACCGCGGCCTGGCCAGCACCACGCTCAAGCAATTCGAGATGGGCTGGCGCATGGCCACCTTCGGCCTGTTCCGCCTGGCACAGGTGCTGTTTCCGTACATGGAGAAGCGCGGCAAGGGAGCGCTGCTGGTCACCTCAGCAACCGCCGCGATGCGCGGCAACGCGGGTCAGCACTCGCACGCCGCGGCCATGGGCGGGCGGCGCATGCTGTGCCAGTCGCTCAACGCCCAGTTCGCCAGCAAAGGCATCCACGTGGCGCACATCGTCATCGACGGCTCGGTGGATGCCCCTGACACGCTGGGCAAGATGCTCGGCCCCGAGCGCTTTGCCGCGCTGCGAGAGAACAAGGGCCTGGCGCACGATGGCCTGCTGGTGCCGGCCGAGGTGGCCCACACCTACTTCCACCTCGCGCACCAGCACCGCTCGGCCTGGACCTTCGAGATGGACCTGCGCGCCCATTCCGACCTGGCGTGGTGGAACCATGCCAGCAACCCGGATCTCAAGTAGACACGGCTCAACTCAAGCCTTCAGCCGTTCACTGTCAACAGCACCACCTTCTCACCATTCGGCGAGGAGTTCAGGCGGCGCTATCGCCCGCAAGCATGGGCGACTCGCTCGGACGCAAAGTCTGTCGGGGGAGATTGAAATTAACATCCACGGCCATGCGCATCAGCCCACAGGAAAGAGCCAGCATCCGCCAGGCCACGGAGGCCGTGGCAGGCGCTGGTGCACGAGCTCTGCTGTTCGGCTCGCGCGTGCATGACGACCTTCGGGGCGGTGACATCGACCTGCTGGTGGAACTGCCTGCACCCACCGAGGATGCTTTGGGACTGTCGGTTCGTATTGCGGCACGCATCCAGCGCCAGATCGGCCTGCGAAAGATCGACGTCCTGATTGCGGACCCCGTCACGCCAGACTCTGCTTTGCTGCGCCAAGCAAGACAGGACGCGGTGCCGGTATGAACTCGAACCCTCTGCGCAAGCCCCCTGACGAACGCTTGCGGTTTCTGGCGGAGACCGTGCTCTCAGAGGCGGATTTGTTGTGGAGCACCGATGGCCGTTTGTTCTCTGTTCCGATGACGACAGAACGGGCGGCATCGCTGAGAACCGACCAAGACCTGGCTGAGCGGGTGGATGCGTTCGTCGCCCGCTTCGGGCGCTTGCAAGACACGTTGGGCGACAAGCTCCTGCCCCGCTTGCTCGCCTGGCTGGCAGAGCCTGTGGGACCGGCCATCGACAATCTTGCCCGAGCCGAGCGGCTGGGCCTGATCCGCTCCGGAGAAGAATGGATCGAGGCGCGTCAGCTTCGCAACTTCATGATCCATGAATATGTTCGAGACCCTTCCACACTGGCCTCAGCCCTCCAGCGGGGCCATGACGCTGTGGGGTTGCTGACGAGTGCGGCCCGACAGATGGCCGGGGCCTGCGGCGTCACTTCACGCAGCGCCTGATGGCCCTGCCGCAACCGGCCGCTTCAACACCAGCGTCAGGATGTCGTAGCTGGCCACCAACTCACCCAGCTGGTTGGTCACCTGCACGTCCCAGGCCACCACGCCTTGCGGAGGCTGGCCCTTGCGGGCGGGCTTGTCGGTCTTGCGCTTGCAGGTCAGGCGCGCCTGGATGGTGTCGCCAATGCCCACGGGCTTGACGAAGCGCAGCGTGTCCAGGCCGTAGTTGGCCAGCACCGGGCCGGGCGAGGGCGAGACGAACAGGCCCGCCGCGGCCGAGAGCACGAAGTAGCCGTGAGCGATGCGCTTGCCGAAGGGGCTCTCCTTGGCCGCGATCTCGTCGAAGTGCATGTAGAAGTAGTCACCCGAGATCCCGCCGAAGGCCACGATGTCGGCCTCGCTCACCGTGCGCCGGTGCGTGAGCAGACTGTCGCCGATGGCGAGGTCGTCAAACCATTTGCGGAAGGGGTGCAG
>CAYSOD010000417.1:0-3872 GCA_964432385.1 uncultured Rubrivivax sp. | reverse complement strand
TGACGAAGCCGCCCAGCGTGGCCGCCGCCCAGACGGCCACGAAGACGACGAAAAAAGCCACTCCCAGCACCACGCGGGTGCCGGGTGCCACAGGGGTCAGTGGCTTCAAGATGCGGACCGGGTCACTTCAGGAAGCGGGTATCGGCCAGCTTGGACATGTCGGGCAGGGCCTTGATGATGCCGGCCTCCAGCAGGATCTCGGCCGCCTTGCTGCTGAAGGCAGCGTGTTCGCCGGCGAAGAACTTGGCATTGGCTTCACGGTCCTGCCAGCGCAAGAACTTCTGACTGCCCTCGAACTGCTCGGCGGTCTGCTTGACATCGGCACCCATGATCTCGAAGCTCTTCTTCGGCTCGGCCTTGATCATGGCCACCGCGTCGAAGTAAGCGTCAGCCAGGGCCTTGGCCGCCTTGGGGTTTTCTGCCAGGAACTTGGGCGTGCAGCCGAAGGTGTCCATGATCATCGGGTAGTCCAGCGTGGTCGCGATGATCTTGCCGGCCTCGGGCTTGGCACGCACGGCGCTCAAGAAGGGCTCATAGGTCATGGCGGCGTCAATGCCCGCCGTGCCTGCGATCATGGCGTTGGCGGCGGCCTGCGGTTCGAGGTTGACCACCTTGACGTCTTTCATGCTCAGGCCGTTCTCCCGCAGCATCCAGGCCAGGGTGAAGTAAGGCGCCGTGCCAGGCGCACTGGCGGCCACGGTCTTGCCCTTCAGGTCCTTGATGGAGTTGATGCCGGCCTTGACCACCATGCCGTCCGCGCCAAAGCTCTTGTCGAGCTGGAAGATCTGCGTCGTGGCCACGCCGTTGGCATTCCAGACCACCCAGGTCTCCACCGTGGTGGCCGCGCACTGGATGTCACCCGAGGCAATGGCCAGGTGGCGGTCCTTTTGGGGGATCTTCTTGATGCTGACGTCCAGCCCGTGCTTCTTGTAGATGCCGGCCTCCTTGGCCAGCGTCAGCGGGGCAAAGCCGGTCCAGCCGGACATGCCGATGGCGACCTTGGTTTCCTGCGCATGGCCCGCGCCGGTCAAGAGAGAAAGGGCTGCTGCCAGGCTCGCGAGCGCAAATGTCTTCTTCATCGGGAGATCCTCCAGGTTGCGGGTCAGGGTTTCAAGGCTTCAAGGGTGCTTGGGGTACAGAAACCGCAGCATGCCCTCCACACGTGCAGCCCAGCTCACTTCGTCGTGGTGGCCGCCTTCGTCTTCGGTGAAAACCAGTGTAGTGGGATCCCATCCCCGTGCCATCAGGGATTGCTGCAATGCGCGGGCCGCCGGCAGGGCCTCGGGCCCCTCGTGCGCGCCCATGTCCAGCCACAGACGCGGGCGCGGCTGCGGCAGCTTGGCCAGGGTGCGCACATCGCGCAGCGTGAACTGCCCGTCCCACCAGACCGAGGGCGATACCACCAGAGCGGCGCCGAAGGTGTCGCTTCGATGCAGTGCCAGCCACAGCGACACCAGTCCGCCCAGCGAAGAGCCGCCTACCGCGGTGCTCGCGGGCTCCGGGCGCGTACGGTAGCGGGCATCGACGAGGGGCTTGAGCTCTTCGGCCAGAAAGCGCCCGTAGGCGGCCGCCCCGCCACCCACCGCCTGCGCGCGTCCCGTCCCCGTACGCTCGGCCGGTATCGTCATGGCCGTGGGCGTGTAGTCGTGCATGCGGGTGTTGACGCTGTCCACGGCCACGATGATGGGCGCCTCGATCAGCCCTTGCTCGACCAGACGCTGCGCGGTTTCGTCGACCATCCACTCCGCACCGGCCGACTCGCCGTCGAAGACGTTCTGCCCGTCGTGCAGGTAGAGCACAGGGTAGCGGCGCGATGCGTCGGTGGCATACCCGGGCGGCAACCAGACCTGAACGTGGCGCGGCGCCACGTGGGCCGAGGGGATGCGGCCCAGGCGCTCGATGGTGCCGGCGCGCGTCCAAACCACGGGTGTGGGCGTGGCACCAAAGGCGCGTGCGATGCGCACGCCTGGGTCCAGCCGCAGCGCGTGATTGGGACCGGGTTCCCAACCCGAGTCGGGCCCCTGGCCCACACGTTCGATGCGGAACTTGTAGGGCACGGGTTGGCCGCCAAACGGCGGGCGTTCAAAGACGATGTCGAGACCGAAACGCCCGCCACCCAGCGGCCGCGCCATCATGCTGCGCTGCCAGGACAGCGGCGGGTGACCTCCCCGCACGCCCACGCGGTCATGGGCAGGATCGAAACGGCCCGCCGCGATCTCGGCGCGCAGGTCGATTTCCACGGGCACGGTGGTGGTGCCACTCGCGGTTGCGGTGGCCAGCAACGTCAGCAAGGCCACGAGCCCGGTCCACCAACGCCATCCCGGCCACGTTGGATTCAGGCGCTGGCCGGGTGCGCCCTGTTCGCCAGCACTCATGCAGGCACCCAGAGCGCTGGAAGGCTGGGCAAGGCTCTGAAACCCAGGCTCAAACGACCTTCACGCACCAGGGCTGAGGCGGCTTCGATGTCGGGCGCGAGATACCGATCCTGCATCATGGCGGGGCATCGCTGGCGCAGCAGCGCATGGGCCGCCTCCAGCGGGCCCGAGCTGCGCAGGGGCCGCAGGAACTCCACGCCCTGCGCCGCCGCCAGCCACTCGATGCCCAGGATGTGGGCCACGTTGGCGATCATGGGCTGCAGGCGCCGCGCCGCGAAGGTGGCCATGCTGACGTGGTCCTCCTGGTTGGCGCTGGTGGGCAAGGAATCGACGCTCGCCGGATGCGCGAGCGACTTGTTCTCGCTGGCCAGGGCAGCGGCCGTCACGTGGGCGATCATGAACCCACTGTTCAGGCCCGGCTCGGCGCAGAGGAAGGGCGGCAGGCGTGAGACGTTGGCGTCGATCAACATGGCGATGCGGCGCTCGGCAATCGCGCCGACCTCGGCAATCGCCACCGCCATGGCGTCAGCTGCCAGCGCCACGGGCTCGGCGTGGAAGTTGCCGCCCGAAATCATCTGGCCCTCTTCGGCAAAGACCAGTGGGTTGTCCGTCACCGCATTGGCCTCGCGCAGCAGCACCAGCGCTGCGTGGCGCAGCTGGTCCAGGCAGGCGCCCACCACCTGGGGCTGGCAGCGCAGGCAGTACGGGTCCTGCACGCGGTCGTCGCCCTCGCGGTGCGAGGAGCGGATCTCGCTGCCCTGCAGCAGGGCGCGGTAGTAGCGCGCCACGTCGATCTGCCCGGGCTGTCCGCGCAGCTCATGAATGCGCGGGTCGAACGGCCCGTCGCTGCCGCGGGCCGCGTCCACCGTCAACGCGCCGATGACCAACGCGGCCTCCAGCACCGGCTCAAAGCTGAACAGCGCGTGCAGCGCCAGGGCGGTCGAGGCCTGCGTACCGTTGATCAGCGCCAGACCTTCCTTGGCCGCCAGCTCCAGCGGCGCTATGCCGTGAGCACGCAGGACCTCGCCCGCAGGCTGGCGCTCACCGTCAACGATGAACTCCCCCTCGCCCAGCAAGGCCAGCGTCATGTGCGACAGCGGCGCCAAGTCGCCCGAAGCGCCGACGGAGCCCTGCGCAGGGATGTGCGGCACAAGGCCTGCGTTGAACACGTCCAACAGTTTCTGGATCACCACTGGCCGCACGCCCGAGTGCGCCCGCGCCAGACTGGCCGCCTTGAGCGCCAGGATGAGCCGCACCACCGGCGCGGCCATCGGCTCGCCCACGCCCACGCTGTGCGAGCGGATGAGGTTGCGTTGCAGGGCGGCCAAATCATCCGCCCCGATGCGGGTGCTGGCCAGCTTGCCAAAGCCCGTGTTGACACCATAGACCGGCGCCTCCCCCGCCGCGGCCCGTTGCACCACAGCCGCGCTGGCCTCGATGGCAGGCCAGGCGCTGGCCACCAGCTGCAGCTGCATACCGCCGGCATGCAGAGCCTGC
>CAYSOD010000416.1:0-3885 GCA_964432385.1 uncultured Rubrivivax sp. | reverse complement strand
CGCGGCGCCACCGGGCCATCACCGACGCCGTGCACGCCGAAGGCGGCAAGATCGCCTTGCAGATCCTGCACACCGGCCGCAACGCTTACCACCCGTTCTGCGTCGCGCCCTCACGCATCAAGAGCCCGATCGCCATCTTCACACCGCGCGAGTTATCGGCCGCGGGCATCGAGCGCCAGATCCGCGCCTTCGTGCGCTGCGCCAAACTGGCGCGCGAGGCCGGCTACGACGGCGTGGAGGTCATGGGCAGCGAGGGCTACCTGATCAACCAGTTCCTGGCCGCGCGCACCAACCGCCGCACTGACGACTGGGGCGGTCCGTACGAAAACCGCATGCGCTTTCCGGTGGAGATCGTCTCGCGCATGCGGGAGGCCGTGGGGCCGGACTTCATCATCATTTACCGCCTGTCCATGCTGGACCTGGTGCCCGACGGCGGCACCTGGGACGAAGCCGTGACGTTGGCCCAGGCCATCACGCATGCTGGCGCCACCATTCTGAACACCGGCATCGGCTGGCACGAGGCGCGCGTGCCCACCATTGCCACCAGCGTGCCGCGAGGCGCCTTCGCCTGGGTGACGAAGAAGATGCGCGAGACGCTGCGGGCCCAGGGCCTGCAGATCCCGCTGGTGACCAGCAACCGCATCAACACGCCCGAGGTGGCCGAAGGCGTGCTGGCCGACGGCAGCGCCGACCTGGTGAGCCTGGCGCGGCCGCTGCTGGCCGACCCCTTCTTCGTGGCCAAGGCCCTCGCCGGACGGCCGCAGGACATCAACACCTGCATCGCCTGCAACCAGGCTTGCCTGGACCACGCCTTCGAGAACAAGTTGGCCAGCTGCCTGGTCAACCCGCGCGCCGGGCAGGAGACCACGCTGCTCATCACCCCGGCTTCACGGCGCAAGCGCTGCGCCGTGGTGGGGGCCGGCCCGGCGGGGTTGGCCGCGGCCACGACGCTCACCGAGCGCGGGCACGAGGTACACCTGTTCGAGGCTGCTTCGCAGATTGGCGGTCAGTTCAACCTGGCGCGCCGAATCCCAGGCAAGGAGGAGTTTGCCGAGACGCTGCGCTACTTCACCCACCGTCTGCAGGCCACCGGCGTGCACCTGCACCTGGGCGTGCGCGCCGACGCGCCATCGCTGGTGGCGCAGAGCTTCGACGAAGTGGTGCTGGCCACGGGCGTGACGCCACGCAGCCCCGGCATCCCGGGCCAGGACAGCGCCCATGTGCTCAGCTACATGCAGGTGCTGCAGGGGGCGGCCGTGGGCCCGCGCGTGGCTATCGTCGGCGCCGGGGGCATCGGCTTCGATGTAGCGGAATTCCTGGTCACGCCACCGGGCCACTCCCCCACGCTGAACCTGCCCGAGTGGATGGCCGAGTGGGGCGTGGCCGACCCGGCGCAGGTGCGCGGCGGCGTGGTGCCGCCCCAGCCAGCGCCACCGGCGCGGCAGGTCACGCTGCTGCAGCGCAAGAGCGGCAAGCCCGGCCGCGGCCTGGGCAAGACCACGGGCTGGATCCACCGCGCGGCGCTGCAGATGAAGCAGGTGCAGATGATTGGCGGCGTGCACTACGAGCGCATCACACCGCAGGGCCTGTGGGTCTCCATTGGCGAAAAGCGCAAGGAGCAGCGCCTGATCGAGTGCGACACCGTGGTGCTGTGCGCCGGACAGGAGCCGCTGCGCGAACTGCAGGCGCCGCTGCAGGCCGCAGGCGTGAATGTGCACCTGATCGGCGGCGCGCATGAAGCCGCTGAACTTGACGCCAAGCGTGCCATCGACCAGGGCACGCGGCTGGCGGCGAGGCTTTGAGGACCGTACGCGGACGGTGATCGGTCAGCTTGACCTCGCCCGAGCGATTCAAATCGTTGTCGGCTCGGCCTCCAGCGACCAGGTGCTGGCGCGGTGCAACTCGATACCGGCGGGCAGGCTCAAGACCGCGGGCGCTGACAAGGCCACGAGCATGGCGCGCGCGAGGGGCCACTGGCTATGGGCGTCTTGCAGCGCGCGCACCTCCCGCGCCAAGGTGGCTGCGTCCGACAAGTCTGCGCAGACCTGCACCAGCCAGACTCGACCCTCGGGCCAGCGGGCGCAGAAGTCCACCTCGAAGCCACCGGGTGTGAGCACGTAGTCCACTGCGGCACCACGCCGTTGAAGCTCATGCAGGACGGCCGTCTCCAGGGCGTGGCCCACATTGGGTTTGCCCGAGGTGTCGTACAGCGCCATCAAGCCCGTATCCACCGGGTACACCTTGCGCGGGTTGACCTGTCGACGCCGTACCGAATCGGTAGCCAGCCCCACGGTGCTGATCAAGAACGCATCTTCCAGATGGGCCAGCATCTGGTGCAGCGTGTCCTTGCCTACCGCGGTACCGCGGGAGCGAAGATCGCTGAAGAACTTGTGGATGCTGAAGGCCCCGGCGGCATTGCCCAGCAACTGCTGCACCAGCCAGCGCAGGATCTGCGGCTGCCTCAGGTTGTGCCGCTCCACCACGTCGCGCAGAAGCACCACATCAACGTAGTTGCGCAAGAGTTCCTGGCGGTTGCGCGCATCCAGACCTTGAGCCTCGGGAAATCCTCCCACGCTCAGGTACTCAACCAGGGCATGGGCGAGTTGCGAATGTTGTGCCTTGGTCAGCCGGCTTGCGGGCTTGGCCGGCTCACGGCCGGCATGCCGCAAAGCCTCACGAAAGCTGAAGGGGCTGACCACCGCCTCCAGCGCGCGGCCTCGCATGCTGGTGGCCACTTCGCGAGACAACAGCTTGGCCGAGGAGCCGGACAAGAAGAGCTCGATGTTCTCGGTGTCCAGCAAGCGCCTGACAAACAACTCCCAGCCGCTGACAAGTTGTATCTCGTCCAGGAAGAAGGTGCTGCGCCGACCATCGCGCCACTGCGGATGGAGGTTGAAGTACTCCTCCACCAGCAAGTCCAGATCGGCCGTCTGCATGCCGGCCAGGCGCTCGTCTTCGAAGCTGAAGTACAGCAGGCCCTCGCGAGGGGTTCCACTGAAGTGGCGGTTGGCCAGTTGCTGCCAAAGGAAACTTGTCTTGCCCGCACGCCGCATGCCGATGACCGCCAGGGCTTTGCCCGGCACGGCCGGCAACCACACATCACGTGTGGTCAGCTGGCGAAGCGGCGCAGCTTGCGCATCCAGGATTTTCTGGCGAAGCAGCGGGCGCAGAGAGCTCTCCATGGAGGACATTATGGACTCATAACGTCCTTATGAAAAGTATCTTTAAACAACTCGAGCAGTCAGGATACCTCGCGGACCTTGCCCATCAGCTGAACGCGCTGAAATCCGGCCGCCGCTTCTCGAAGAAGGCTTGGAAGGCCTCGCGGGCTTCGGGGCTGCGCAGGCGCTGGCCGAAGATTTCGCCTTCGGTGCGGATGGTCTGGAGCACCAGTTCGCGCTGCGGTGCGCGCATCAGGCGCTTGGCATCGCGCACGGCGCCTGGGGGCAGGTGGTTGAAGCGTTCGGCCACGCGGCGGGCATGGGCCATCACCTCGCCGGCTGGCAGCACGGCGTTGGCGATGCCGCACTCCACCGCCTGCTCGCCTGTGAAGGGGTCCCCCAGCAGCAGCTTCTCGGCCGCGCGGCGCGGACCCATCAGCTGCGGCACCAGCAGGCTGGAGGCGTACTCCGGCACCAGGCCCAGGCCCACGAAGGGCATGGCCAGCCGCGCCTCGTCGCTGACGTAGACAAAGTCGCAGTGCAGCAGCAGGGTGGTGCCTACACCAATGGCCGCACCGGTGACGGCCGCCACCACGGGCTTGTCGCAGTCCACCAGCGCCTTCATGAAGCGGAACACCGGTGCTTCGGCCGAGTCGCTGCCCTGGCCTGGCGGACGGCTCATGAAGTCTTCGATGTCGTTACCCGAGGTGAAGATGCCCGGCTG
>CAYSOD010000415.1:0-3895 GCA_964432385.1 uncultured Rubrivivax sp. | reverse complement strand
AGGGCGGCAATGGCGGCTCGGCCTTCGGCTACAAGATGGCCGGCACCTATCTGCACAGCCCCTCATGCCAGCCGTTGTTCAATGCCACGCTGACTGTCATCAATCCGCGTGGGGGTAACCGCGATGGCGTCAACGATTGCGTGCGAACGCAGGGGGCGGGTGCGGGCACTGGCGCCAACGCCATTGGTTCGGGTGTTGATCTGGGCATTCCCATCCACAAGGCGGGTAACGCCTATGTGGTGGACAACGACTACCGCACTTTGTTGGATCTCAGCGACCGTAACGTGAGTCTGGACATGACCTACCAGCTCCGAGGTGCCACGTTGAAGTCCATCACTGGCTACGCTGACTTCATTGCCACCCGTACATCGGACTCTGACTTCTCCGCCTCCACCATCGCGTTGGACTACCAGGCCACCGCCGCCAAGACCATGTCTCAGGAGTTCCAGATCCTGAGCAACACCAAGGGCCCGCTGGGCTATGTGGCCGGGGTCTACCTGTTCAGGGATGAGTTGCGCGGCACCTTCATCAACCAGCAGTTGCCCCGTACCATCCGCTCCTCGGCCGTCAGCGCGCCCATCACCCTGGCGCAGAACGGTGGGGGCTTCTATGACAACCAGATGCCCGAGACCGATTCTCGTGCGGTCTACGGTCAGCTGAACTACAAGCTCAGCTCGGCGCTCACCTTCACGGCAGGCGCGCGCTACACCAAGGACACCAAGTCCTTTAAGTTCGCGAACGCCAACTCGGTGTTGCCGCTGAATGCATCAGGTGCACCTGATGGGAACCTCATCACCCTGGCCACGCCGCTGCCCCCAGTGTCGGCCTACGGTTCAGCCGGCGTCAGCAACTGCTTGGACGGTGCCAACCGCCCCGGCTTCAACTGCCTGCCGGGCACCAACACGGCCACCGGTGCCACCTACAAGAGCGCCACCTTCAGCAAGGGCACGGGGCGCTTGGCGCTGGACTACGAGCTGAACAAGAACCAGTTGATCTATCTGACCGTCTCCAACGGTTTCCGCTCCGGCGGCTTCAATTCGGGGCAGGCGCTGGAGTCGGCCCGTACCTTTAAGCCCGAGGAAGTGGCGGCCATCGAGGTGGGCTCCAAGAACCGCTTCCTGAAGAACACCCTGCAGCTCAACCTGTCGGCTTTCAGCAACGACTACACGAACCTACAGGAGCAGCGCCAGATTCCAGTGGGCAACACGACAGTTTCTGCGATCTTCAATGCAGCCAAGGCAAAAGCCACGGGCCTGGAAACCGAGATGGAGTGGCGCGCCAGCAAGGCCCTCACCTTGGGCGGCACGTTGTCGCTGTTGGACGCCAAGTACACCAGCTTCCCTGACGTGGCGTTGCCCTTCGGCACTTCCATTCTTGTGGCTGACCCGTCATCCACCAGCCCACAAACCGATGCCAACGGCATCGTTATCGCCCCTGCTGGCCAGAAGCGTGTCTTCGCACCGGGCTACAACTGTGGTGTCGTTACTGGCACTGGTGGGGCAGGTCAGCCGTCGGCTGCCTTCGGCTGTGACCTCTCGGGCAAGCGCATCCCTTATGCAGCGCGCTCGCAGGGATCGGTGTTTGTCCGCTACGACTTCAACCTGCCGGGCGGTGGACGCCTGACCCCCATGCTGGTGGCCACCTTCAACAGTGGCTTCTATGGGCAGCCCACCAACGCCGAAATCGAAAAGCAAGGTGCTTTCGTCAAGGGTGACTTCAAGCTGAACTGGCGCATCAACGACACCCTGTCACTGCAGGCGTATGTGGACAACTTCACCGACAAGCAGACCCTGAACCGCTTCGTATGGGGCGGTGGCGGTGCACTGCAAGTCAGCGCTGCTCCTCCGCGCATGATGGGTCTGAAGCTGGCCTACAGCAACTTCTGAGCCCATTGGAGCGTCGAGACGACATGACCATGCCTGCACCACAGCGGTTTCTCACCACGCATGTGGGCTCGCTTCCACGCTCGCAAGCTGTTGTGGAGCAGATCTTTGCCCGCGAAAAGGGCGAACCGGTGGACGAGCCTACCTTTGCCAAGATCATGGGGCAGGCCGTGGACGAGGTGGTGCGCCTGCAGGTGGAGGCCGGTATCGACTTGGTGAGTGACGGCGAGATGAGCAAGATCTCGTACGCCACGTACATCAAGGACCGGTTCACGGGTTTTGACGGTGACAGCCCCAGGCGCACGCCGGCGGACTTGCTGGACTTTCCAGGCTTCATGAAGCGGCTGGCCAGCGGCGGTGGTACGCCCACCTACCGCCGCCCCTGCTGCGTCGGGCCCATAGCGGTCAAGACGCTGGAGCCCTTGCAGCAGGACATCGCCCATTTGAAGGCGGCAGCGCAGAAGCACGGTGCCACAGGCGCCTTCATGAATGCCGCCTCGCCTGGCGTGGTGGCCTTGTTCCAGCCCAATCAGCACTACGCCGACGACGACGCCTACCTTGAGGCACTGGCACACGCCCTTCGCCACGAGTACCACGCCATCATCGACGCGGGTTTGCTGCTGCAGATCGACTCACCGGACCTGGGCTTGGGACGGCACATGATGTACCGCGACTTGGAAGAGTCCCTGTACCTCAAGCGCATCGAGAAGCATGTTGAGGCGCTGAACTACGCCTTGGCCGCCGTGCCGGCCGACCGTGTGCGCATGCACGTGTGTTGGGGCAACTACGAGGGCCCTCACCATAAGGACGTGCCGCTGGCCACCATCCTGCCGGTGGTGATGAAGGCCAAGCCGCAGGCTCTGCTGTTCGAGACGTCCAACCCGCGCCATGCGCACGAGTGGGAGACCATCCGTGACATGCGCGCGCAGATCCCAGATGACAAGATCCTGGTGCCGGGCGTGCTGGACTCCACCACCAACTTCATCGAACACCCGAAGCTGGTGGCCCAGCGTATCGGCCGCTTTGCCGACATCGTAGGGCGAGAGCGCGTGATGGCAGGCACCGATTGCGGCTTTGGCACCTTCGCCGGCTTCGGCGTGGTGGACGCCGACATCGTGTACGCCAAGCTCGAGGCGATGGCCGACGGCGCCGCCCTCGCCAGCCGGCAGTACTGGGCCTGAACCCTCGGGCTGCCGCACGCAGCCTCTCGACGTGGCCGTTCCCGGCGCTCAGTCCCTGAGCGCAGCCAGCAGGTCCACGTCCATCTGCAGCATCAAGTGCGGCAGATCGATCAACACCCAGTTCTCCGTCAGCCAGGTGCCGTCACAGCGCCACCAATCGGCCACACGCATGCCGATGCGCCGCCCCGTGGCCGCCACACCCAGGTAGTCGCCCGCATGGGTGGCGCCCACGCTGGGCCAGCCAGTGGAGGCCACAAAAGGACCTTCGGCAAAACGCGCTCGGTGACCCATGCCCTTGCGATCAGGAAAGGCATGCAGGAAGGGCTGCTGATGATGGCGCTGAAAGCCCCGCACACCGCGTGTGGTGCCAATGCCGCAGGGTCCGTACCACATCATGTTGGGGTGCCAGAACCTCTCCATGCCCATGGTGTCGAGATTGACGCCGTCAAAGTCGAACAAGCCCCTGATCATGGCGAGGGTTCGGCGCATGCTCTCCAGACCGACAGCAGGATCGGTTTGGCCCAGCAGGATGCCGTCATGGGGCGCGGGCCCGGGCACGAGGAGGTCCAGGCCGCTACTCGGCGGCAGCAGCGGCCGGCCCGCCTGACGCGCCAGATCGAGGATGTCCAGCAGCACACGGGCCTCGACGATCTGCCCACCCTTTCCATCGGCATGAGGCTGCCAGCGATAGAACTCGCCAAAGCGCAGCACCGCAGGCTCACCAGTGGCAGGGATGCCGAGCCAGGGCTGCTTGAAGGTACCGATGTAATGACCGGTGGCCGTCGCCCCCCAGCCCTCTGCACGCGCATGCGGGGGGGAGTATCCGATCTC
>CAYSOD010000414.1:0-3900 GCA_964432385.1 uncultured Rubrivivax sp. | reverse complement strand
GAGGAGGTGGCGCTGCTGGCGCAGAGCCCCGAGCCCGTGCAGCGCGCCATCCAACTGGTGCGCGACATGCGGGCCCGGGCTCCCCACATGCCGCACCGCCTGGGGGACAGGCGCGCTCGCCTGCGCGATTGGTGGCACGGCGAGAAGGACGACAGTCCGCCATCGAAGGTCGGGTTCGACCGCGTGCCCGGCGACCCCGTGCGCGTGGCGTTGGTGGTGCGCGACAACGTGGTCCACCGGCGCGCCATCGAGCGCGCCTACGTCGAGGCCATCGGCCAGGCGCGCGAGCGCATCGACATCGCCTGCTCCTACTTCTACCCTGGGCGGGCCTTTCGCCGGGCCTTGCGCCGTGCGGCTGCGCGCGGTGTGCGCATCCGCTTGCTGATGCAGGGCAAGATCGACTACCGGCTGGCGGGCATGGCCGCGCGCGTGCTCTACGACGAGATGCTGTCGCGCGGCATCCGCGTCTTCGAGTACACCCCCGCCTTCCTGCACGCCAAGGTGGCGGTGGTGGACGGGCGGTGGGCCACGGTAGGCAGCTCCAACATCGACCCGCTGTCCCTGCTGCTGAACCTGGAAGCCAATGTGGTGGTGCTGGACGAGGCGTTCGCGGCCGATCTGTCGGGGCGGCTGGACCAGGCCTTTGCCGTGTCACAGGAGATCACGGCGCCCCCCGTGCGCCCCGGCCCCCGCGGCTGGTTGATGCGTGGCTTCGTGGCCTGGCTGGCCAATGTCTACCTGCGGGCGGCCGGCATCACGGGGCGGTACTGAACCCTGAAGTCAGGCGCCAGTCGCACTCAAACAGGTGGCTCCTCGCCAAAGCGGTTGGGGCCCGGTGTGCCCGGGACGAAGCCGTTGTCGATGAGCGCCCAGGCCCAGCCGATCACCGGGATCAGCGTGATCAACACCCACCAGGGCGAGCGGTTGCGGTCTTGCCAGCGCTTGGCCGAAACCGCAATGGCGGGCCACACCAGCAGGAGGTTGACGATGATCTCGATGCGACCCTGCTCCACCCCGGCAATGCCCAGCAGCGCGGTGCACAGCAGGCCCAGGCCCAGCAGCGCGAGAACGCCGTAGAGCCAGAAGGCGCGGCGCGATACCCGGCCCTTGACGGACAGGAAGATGTGCAGCGGCGAGGTGGGGTCCTGGACGAGAGCGGCAGTGGTCATCGGCCGGTGCAAAGAAATCGCGACAAGTGACAACGCGCACAGAATCGCACATCGTGACCGAGCGCGCTGACAAGGACCTGATCGTCCTCAGGCCCGAAGGGCTGTACTGCCCGGCGGGTGACTTTCACATCGACCCCTGGCGGCCGGTGGATCGTGCCGTGATCACCCATGCTCATGCCGACCATGCGCGGCGTGGCCACGCCGCCTACCTGTGCAGCGCGCCGGGCGAGGGCGTGCTGCGCGCCCGCCTGGGCGGCATCACGCTGCAGACCCTGGCCTACGGGCAGCGCTTGACCATCGGCGACGCCACCGTGAGCCTGCACCCGGCGGGCCACGTGCTGGGCTCGGCCCAGGTGCGGGTGGAGCACGCAGGCCGCGTCTGGGCGGCCTCGGGCGACTACTTTCTGACTGCGGCGCATCCCGAGCCGGACGGGGCGGAGGGCCTGGTGGCGCCCGCCGGCGCCCAGCCGCCGGCCAATGCCACCTGCGACGCCTTCGAGCCCGTGCGCTGCGACTGCTTCATCACCGAGAGCACTTTCGGCCTGCCCATTTACCGCTGGCGCCCACCGGGCGAGGTGTTTGCCGAGATCAACCGCTGGTGGGCGAGCAACGCGCAGGCCGGTCGTGGCAGCCTGCTGCTGGCCTACAGCTTTGGCAAGGCGCAGCGCCTGCTGGCGGGCGTGGATGCGTCCATCGGGCCCATCATCGTGCACGGTGCGGTGGAAGACCTCAACCGTGCCTACCGTGCTGCGGGCGTGCGCCTGCCCGAGACCCTGAGGCTGGAAGACGTGAGCGACCGCAGCCTGCTGCGCCGCGCCCTGGTGGTGGCGCCACCCTCGGTGCAGGGCAGCGCCTGGGCCGCCCGCCTGGGCGAATGCAGCCACGCCTTTGCCAGCGGCTGGATGCAGCTGCGTGGCGCGCGGCGGCGCCAGGGCCTGGACCGCGGCTTTGTGCTCAGCGACCACGCCGACTGGCCCGGCCTGCAGCGCGCCATCGCGGCCACGGGCGCGCACCGGGTGATCGTCACCCACGGCTATGAAGCGGTGATGGTGCGCTGGCTGCAGCAGCAGGGGCTGGAGGCGGGCAGCTTCGAGACCGCCTATGGGCAGGAAGACGCGCCCGGCACCTGAAAGCGTCGACACTGGGGCCATGTCCGCACTGGCGCCCTTTCGCAATCGCAGCTTCCGGTTCCTCTGGCCGGCCGATCTCCTCACGGCCTGGGCCATGGAGATGGAGACTCTGATCCTGGGCTGGTACGTGCTCGTTGAAACCCGCTCGGTGGTGCTGCTCACGCTGTTCGGGTCGCTGATGTACGTGGGCACCCTGGTGTCTCCGGTGGTGGGCATGCTGGGCGACCGACTGGGGCTGGGCAGGGTGCTCACGGGCCTGCGGCTGGCCTATGCCTGCATGGCCAGTGTCATCCTGGTGTTCGCCTTCATCGGCGAGCTGCACCCCACCGTGGTGCTGTGCGTGGCCGCCTTTGCGGGGGTGGTGAGGCCTTCAGACATCGGCATGCGCAGCGCCCTCATCAGTTCCACCCTGCCGGCGCAGCATCTGGTGGCGGCGCTGGGGATCTCGCGCACCACGCAGGACTCGGCCCGCATCTGCGGGGCGCTGGTGGGCGCGGGCTTCCTGGCCGCCTTCGGCATGACGCCGGCCTACCTGGTCATCACCGGCCTGTACCTGGTGGCCGCCTGGATGACGTTCAGGGCCACGGTCAGCCGGCCGGACGCTGCAACACCGCCCTTGGCTGCTGCGTTGCCCCCGCGGCCTTCGCCATGGCGCGAGGTCAGCGAAGGCCTGCTCCACGCCTGGCGCACGCCCTTGCTGCGGGCGGCCATGAGCCTGGCAGCCCTCGTGAACCTGACCGCCTTCCCCTTGACCATGGGCCTCATGCCCTACACGGCCAAGGAGGTCTTCCACCTGGACCAGCGGGGCCTGGGATGGTTGGTCGCCAGCTTTGCCCTTGGGGCCTTGATCGGGTCGCTCGCCCTTAGCGCCTGGGGCCGGCGCCTGCCCCAGGCCCGCGTGATGATGGTGGCCTCCATCATGTGGTACCTGTGCCTGGCCGGGTTTGTGTGGTCGACGACGGTGCCGGTGGCCATGGTCATGCTGGTACTGGCGGGCATGGCCCAGAGCCTGAGCATGGTCTCGCTGTCCATCGTGCTGCTCCGCACCACGGAGCAGCGCTTTCGCGGCCGCATCATGGGCGTGAGGATGCTGGCCATCTACACCCTGCCGCTCGGCCTGATGGCTGCGGGTGCGCTCATCCCCCTGGCGGGATACCAGACCACGGGCCTGCTCTACGTGGTCATCGGCCTGGTGCTGACGCTGGCCATTGGGGCAGCTTGGCGCCATGAACTGCTGCCGCGCGGCGCGCTGGCCAACGCGGTCTGAGATCTGTTCTTGGGTTCGCCTTGTGCCCGCGCAAGGCCGCGGGCGGCTGACTGACCAGAATCAGCAGCCGTTCTTGACTCCTGCGGCCCTGCACGCCAGCGCCGACGGCCGTGCCGGCAAACCCCATCTTCGTCGCCCGAACCCTGCGCAAGACCTACGGCAGCGGTGCGACCGAGGTGGTGGCCCTGCGCGACGTGTCGCTGGAGATCGCCGCAGGTGAATTCGTCGTGCTGCTCGGCCCCTCGGGCAGCGGCAAGAGCACGCTGCTGAACATCCTGGGCGGGCTTGACGTGCCCACCGCGGGCGAAGTCTGGTTCGCCGACCACAGATTGGA
>CAYSOD010000413.1:0-3910 GCA_964432385.1 uncultured Rubrivivax sp. | reverse complement strand
GCCACCACAACGTGGGCGGCCTGCCCGAGCAACTGGGCCTGAAGCTGCTGGAGCCGTTACGCGACCTGTTCAAGGACGAGGTGCGCGAGCTCGGCGTGGCGCTGGGCCTGCCGCACGAGATGGTCTACCGCCACCCTTTCCCCGGGCCAGGCCTTGGCGTGCGTATCCTGGGTGAGGTGAAGAAGACCTACGCTGACCTGCTGCGCCGTGCCGACGCCATCTTCATCGATGAACTGCGCCGCACCATCGACCCCGCCACGGGCAAGAGCTGGTATGACCTCACCAGCCAGGCCTTTGCCGTGTTCCTGCCCGTCAAGAGCGTGGGCGTCATGGGTGACGGCCGCACCTACGACTACGTCGTGGCCCTGCGCGCTGTGCAGACCAGTGATTTCATGACCGCCGACTGGGCTGAGCTCCCGTATGCCCTGCTGAAGAAGGTGTCCAGCCGCATCATCAACGAAGTGCGCGGCATCAATCGCGTGACCTACGACGTGAGCTCCAAGCCGCCAGCGACCATTGAGTGGGAGTGACCTCCATGAGCGATACGCCCTCCACAGAGGTCTTTCCTCTTCCACCCGCTCTTGTGCCCATGACGCGCATTGCCTGCGATGTGGAAGCGTTGGTGAGTCTGGGCGATGCCCCCACCGGTGAGCGGCGCTACGTGCCCTTGGGGGGAGGTACGGTGCGTGGGCCCGAACTCAACGGGCGGATCCTGGCCGGAGGGGTGGATTGGCAGATTGCCCGCCGCGACGGGGTGCTGGAGATTGCCGCGCACTACGTCATCCAAACTGACGACGGTGCGCGGGTGGAGGTGCAGAGCATGGGCCTGCGCCACGGCCCTGCCGAGGTGATGGCGCGTTTGGCGAAGGGCGAGGCCGTGGACGGGTCGGAGTACTTCTTCCGCACGCTGATGCGCTTCACCACGGGACACCCCGGCTGGTCACATCTGAATAAGGTGATGGCCATCGCCTGCGGCCAGCGGCAGGCACGCCAGGTGCTTTTGGACCTGTACAGGCTGACATGACAAAAGCGGCTGCGTGGACCGTGCCACCAGGACCGCCCGAGGATGCAACATGAGCTTGAACGACCCTCCCTTGCCGAATGGGCCTGAGGCCCCCGCGCTGCCCGCGCCGCTGGTGAAGTTGTCGGGCATGGTCGTGAAAACGGGAGT
Organism: uncultured Rubrivivax sp.; assembly: GCA_964432385.1. GTDB lineage: Bacteria > Pseudomonadota > Gammaproteobacteria > Burkholderiales > Burkholderiaceae_C > Rubrivivax. The sequence continues at coordinate 2,739 of CAYSOD010000413.1, read as the reverse complement.
GAGCCTGGGTCAGATGCACGATGCCGAGAGGCGCCTGGCGCTGGCCTTGCCCGCCTGGCGCTTGCCTGAAGGACAGAGCCTGAGCGAAGGCGTCGTCAACGAGTTGTTGAAGACCAGTCTGGGTACCGAGTCGGCGTTCCTGCGCACAGATCATGTGGAGTTGCGACGGTGGTTGGTGGACACTGGGTGGTGGTCTCGAGACGGCTTCGGCCGCGCCTACACGCGGCCGGCCGCGGGTACCCTGCCCGGAGACCTTCGCTCGATAGCACAGGCGCTTTCAACGGTGGACCCTGCGGCTTGGGCTCTGCAGCAGATTGCCATCTACCGCGCCGCGCAGCGCGAGCGTCGAGCACGTTGGTCTGAGGCGGCGGAAAGCCCTCATCGATCCCCCGACGTCAGCGAGGCTGCAGCCGATCAGGCCGCCGCGCACGCCCCAGCCCCCCGGCAACCCGGATGAACCTGCCCGTGGACTTCTCCGACGACGAGTCGGCGATGGCCTGTGCGTTGGAGCAGGCGCGGCTTGCCGCAGCGCTGGGAGAAGTACCTGTGGGGGCCGTCGTCGTGAGGCGGTTGGCGAGCGACCCGGCGCGCATGGAACTGCTGGCCGTGGGCCACAACCGGCCCATCGGTGGGCACGACCCGACCGCCCATGCGGAGATCATGGCGCTGCGCGCCGCGGCGCAGCGCGTGCAGAACTACAGGTTGCCGGGGTGCGAACTCTTCGTCACGCTCGAGCCCTGCGCCATGTGTGCCATGGCGCTGATGCACGCCCGCCTGGGCCGCGTGGTGTTCGGAGCGACCGATCCCAAGACGGGCGCTGCCGGCTCTGTGGTGGACCTCTTCGCCCAGCGTCAGCTCAATCACCACACGCAGGTGCTGGGCGGCGTGCTGGCGCAGCCCTGCGGGCAGATCCTGCGGGACTTCTTTGCGCAAAGGCGCGGCACGGCGGCCTTGACATGAAATCGAGCTTCGAGTGCCCTTGAAAGCCTGTGTGAGGGTCACTGCCTCCCCATGACGTCTCTGACCATCTTTTCTCCCTCGGGCGTGGTCGACCGGCCACCCGCTTTGCGCCGGGCCGCCAGGCGGTTGACGGATCTCGGTTTTCAGGTCCACTTGGACGAGGCCGTGGCCGCCCGCGGTCAGCGCTTTGCCGGCCCTGACGAGACGCGCCTGGCCGCCTTGCACCGCGTGGCTGAGCAGGCCCCCTCGGTGGCCATGGCCAGCCGCGGAGGCTATGGGCTCAGTCGCTTGCTGGACGACATCGACTGGCCACTGATGCGACGCAGCGTAGAGCGTGGTACGCGCTGGGTCGGCTACAGCGACTTCACCGTCCTGCACCTCGGTTTGCTGGCCCATGCCAAGGCGCCGAGCTGGGCCGGCCCCACCGCGCTGGACGCGTTTGCGGTGGACGAGGTGGACGACGTCACGGCCGGCTGCTTTGCTGAAGCCATGAGCGGTGAACTGGAGGCACTGGGATTTCGCACCGAGACCGGCTTTGACGGGCTGGAGGCCCGCGGCGTGCTGTGGGGGGGCAACCTCACCATGGTGTGCTCGCTGCTGGGCACCCGGCACTTTCCCAAGATCAAGGGCGGCGTGCTGTTCCTGGAGGATGTGAACGAGCACCCCTACCGTGTGGAGCGCAACCTGCTGCAGTTGCACCATGCAGGCGTGCTGGCAGCGCAGAAGGCGGTGTTGCTGGGGGCTTTCACGGCCTGGAAGCCCTCCAGGCTGGACCGCGGCTACAAGCTCGCGTCGGCGGTGGCGGCCGTGCGGGCCCGCACGTCCACGCCCATCCTCACCGGGTTGCCTTTCGGCCATGTGGCGACTCAGGTCAGCCTTCCGGTGGGCCGCCGGGTCTGCCTGGCCGTGCAGGGCCGCGACGCCTTCATCGGTTGGTGATGCAAGCCAAGGCCTGTTCCGTTACAGGCCAGGCCGCCGGCGCTGAATGCTGCGTGCTCCGAACGTTGAGCGGCTTGCTGTTGTGCGCTCTGGTGTGTGTTCTGACCGCCTGCAACAACAGCCCTCATCCTCCGGGTGAAGAGGCGACCAACACCTTGTACAGCGCAGTCATTGAAAGCTCCCCCCGTCACCTGGACCCCACAGCGTCTTACTGGAACAACGACACGCCGTACACCTACCAGATCTACGAGCCACCTTACGGGTACCACTACCTCAAGCGGCCGTTCCAACTGGTGCCCAAGACGGCGCAGGCGGTGGTGCAGCCTCGGTATGTGGACAGCGCAGGCAAGCCACTGCCTGACGACGCCCCGGCAGAGCGGGTGGCGCAGAGCATCTATGACGTGCCCATCAAGCCGGGCATCCGCTTCCAGCCGCACCCCGCGTTTGCGGTGGACGAGCAGGGACGCCACCATTACCACGCCATGAAGCCCGGCGAGTTGGGTGCGCGTCGAACACCGCTGGACTTTGAGCACCAGGGCACGCGTGAGCTGGTGGCAGAAGACTTCGTCTACGCCCTCAAGCGCCACGCCACCACGCGCGTGACCACGCCGATCTTCAGCACCTTTGCGGAGTTCGTGGTCGGCCTGAGAGAGTACGGCGAACTCATCAAGGCCGAGGACGCCAAGCTCCGCCAGGGGTTACTGCCTTCGAGCCTGGACCGGCCGTTTCTGGACTTCCGCCAGTGGCCGCTGGCCGGTGCCGAAGCCCCCGAGAAACATCTTCTTCGCATCCGCATCAAGGGCAAGTATCCCCAGTGGAGCTATTGGATGCAGATGACCT
>CAYSOD010000412.1:0-3914 GCA_964432385.1 uncultured Rubrivivax sp. | reverse complement strand
CACCGACGTGGCGATGGAAAGCGCCGGCATCACCTTGCTCAAGGGCGACCTGATGGGCATCGTCCGAGCCAGGACGCTGTCGCACGCGACGATGCGCAACATCCGCCAGAACCTCTTTCTGAGCTTTGCCTACAACGTGGCGGGCATTCCGCTCGCCGCGGGTGTGCTCTACCCGCTGTTCGGATGGCTGCTGTCGCCGGTGGTGGCGGCAGCCGCCATGGCGTTGTCGTCGGTGAGCGTGATCGTGAACGCCCTTCGACTGCGGAGCGCAAAGGTGGCTTGATCCGCCCGTACGGAGCGGTGTGCACAACAGGCCCAGGGGCGTGCGTTGCCCAGCCAGCGGGTGCTACCTCTTCCGGCGTCCCGTGGCGCCACTCGGTGCCGGATGGCGATGGCCATGCGAACCCGACAGGTGCGACATCGACGTCGGTGCCGCTCGACCGGCCACACCGCCGGCGCGCGCGAGTCCACCCAGGATGCCGCAATGCCCGGCGTCCTGCGCCTCGGTGCACTGCTCGCGCAGCGCCTTCAGTTGCTGCTCCAACTGCCGCAGGCCACGGATGCGGGCCGCCACATGGCCGATGTGTTCGTCGAGCAGCGCATTCACGTCGGCGCAGTTGTCGTCCGGTGAATCCTTGAAGCGCAGCAGCACCCGGATCTCTTCCAGCGTCATGTCCAGCGATCGGCAATGGCGGATGAAGCCGAGCCGCTCGGTGTGCTCTGCGCCGTAGATGCGGTAGTTGCTTTCGCTGCGCGGGGCCTGCGGCAGCAGACCTTCGCGCTCGTAGTAGCGGATGGTCTCGACCTGGGTGTCGGTGGCGGCCGCGAGTTCGCCGATCTTCATGGCATGGCTCCGCCGCTCAAGCGGCCGGGCCGCGCGGCTGCAGCGCGATCATGGCCATGCCGGCCAGGCACACCAGGCCACCGAGCAAGTCCCAGCGCGTGGGGCTAACGCCGTCCACGCGCCACAGCCACAGCAGCGCCACCACCACGTAGACGCCGCCGTAGGCCGCGTAGGTGCGGCCGGTCGCACTGGGGTGCAGCGTCAGCAGCCAGGCAAACAGCGTCAGCGACGCCGCGGCGGGCAGCAGCAGCCAGGCCGTGCGCCCCTGCGTGAGCACGAGCCATGGCAGGTAGCAGCCGACGATCTCGGCCACGGCGGTGACGACGAACAGGCCGGTGACGCGCAGGAAGTCGAGCATGTCGCTGCTTGGAGTGGCCGTTCATCGTAGCGGCTTGACTCTGAAGTGGCTACAGGGTTTCAAATCTCGGCATCGATCCCTGCGCATCACGCCTTCAGCCTTCCATGAGCGACACCTGCAACAACCACGGCCACGGCTGCTGCCCACCTCCTGCTGCCAGCCACAGCGCGAGCTACCGGCGCGTGCTCTGGGCGGCGCTGTGGATCAACGCTGCGATGTTCTGCATCGAGATCGCGGCGGGTCTTCAATCCGGCTCGGTGTCCTTGCTGGCCGACGCGGTGGACTTCTTCGGCGATGCGGCCAACTACGGGGTCTCGCTGCTGGTGCTGGGCATGGCCTTGCACTGGCGTGCCCGCGCCGCCCTGCTCAAGGGGCTGACGATGGGCGCCTTCGGCCTGTTCGTGCTTGGCAAAGCCGCGTGGTCGGCCGCCAGCGGCGTGGTGCCCGAGCCGGCGACCATGGGCGCCATCGGCGCCCTGGCGCTGGCCGCCAACGTGGCCGTGGCGCTGATGCTCTACGCCTGGCGCGAGGGCGACGCCAACATGCGCTCGGTGTGGCTGTGCAGCCGCAACGACGCGATCGGCAACCTGGCCGTGCTGGCAGCGGCCCTGGGCGTGTTCGGCACCGGCAGCGCCTGGCCAGACCTGGCGGTGGCCGTGGTGATGGCGGCCCTGGCCTTGACCGCCGCGCGGGCTGTGGTGAAGCAGGCGCTGGCTGAGTTGCGGCCCGTGGCCATGCAGGCCTGAGGAGCCATCGGCCGTGAACGCTTCGATGTCTGCCCATCTCGCAGCCACTGCTCTGCTCGATCTCAGGCACCCCCGCTTGCAAGCGCTGATCGCCCAGCGCGGCTGGCTGGCGCTCTCGCCCCACGACCGCATCGGCGCCGCCTACCTCTTCGTGCGCGACGAGATCGCCTTCGGCTACAACACCCGCGACGATCTGCCGGCCTCCGCCGTGCTGGCCGACGGCTACGGCCAGTGCAACACCAAGGGCACGCTGTTGATGGCGCTGCTGCGCGCACTCGGCATCCCCTGCCGCCTGCACGGCTTCACTATTCACAAGGCGCTGCAAAAAGGCGCCGTCACGGGCTGGGCGTATGCGCTGGCGCCGCGCGACATCCTGCACTCCTGGGTCGAGGTCTGGCACGACGGACGCTGGATGGCGCTGGAAGGCTTCATCCTCGATCGCCGCTACTTGCGGGCGCTGCAACAGCGCTTTGCCGAGCACCGCGGCCCGTTCCTCGGCTACGGCGTCGGCACGCCCGACCTGGCCGACCCGCCCGTGGACTGGCGCGGCAGCGACACGTACATCCAGCGCGACGGCATCAACCAGGACTTCGGCGTCTTCGACGATCCCGATGCGTTCTACGCCCGCCACGGCGCCAATCTCTCGGGGCCACGGCGTTGGGTGTTCGAGCGCATCGTGCGCCACCAGATGAACCGTCGGGTCGAGCGCATCCGCCAGTCGGCGCCCTTGCGCTGCGATCTGCCGGGCCCCGCCAAGCCCGTTGACGGCTGTGCGTCGCTTGACGGCGCCTTCCCGGATCGCATCGATGTCCGCCTGTGACGATTCCGCAGACCCCATGGGTTTGCCAAGGCCGATGCAGCATGCGCTGCCGGCCTGACACCGAACGCCACTAGACTCCTCACCCGTGCGCAAAGCCATCGCCATCTTCCTGCTTGTGTTGCTGCCGCTGCAGTGGGGCTGGGCGATGGCGGCTTCCTACTGCGAACACGAGGCCGCGGGCCACGGCGCGCACTTTGGCCATCACGAGCATTCGCATGCCGATGTGTCGGTTCCGGGCGATGCCGGCACGGCCGACGGCCCGGTGGCCGACACCGCCGGCTTCGACGCCAGCGGCCATGCCGACTGCGGCACCTGCCAGCTCAGTTCGGCCTCGGTGCTGATGCAGCGGCTCAGCTTTGGCTTGCCAGCAACGGGCGACACCTTGCCCGACAGCGTCGGTGTCTTGCGACCCGACGCACACCCCGAGTCGCTCTACCGCCCGCCCTTGCTCGCCGCCGCGTGACGCGCCGGCTGGGCTGAACGTTTCTCGCGCTTCGGCGCGGGGCCCCCTCGCCGGCTCTGAGGCCTGCTGTCGCGCCCTCGTGCGCCGCGCAGGCCGATCGCAACGCCGGGCTGCAAGCCGGCACGCGGCTCGCCCACCGATGGTACGGCGGGCCGTGAGGAAGGGCCCACCGCCTCATGTTCGTCTCTCGTTGGTCAAGCCGTTGCGCAGGGCCGCGTACAGCCTTCGCGTTGTTCGGGGCGCTGGCCGCGGCAGCCTGTCTGGCACAGGCGCAGCCTGTTGCAACGCCCTCGACACCTGCAACGCCTGCCACGGCAGCATCCGCGCACTCCGCCTTGCGCGATGCGCTGGCCGCGGCTTGGGCGCGGCATCCTGAAGCCCGGGCCACGCCGCTGCGCCGAGATGCCCTGCAGGCGCAGCGCCGCGTGGCGCAGGCCTGGACGCCGGAACCCGCAGCGCTGGAAGCCTCGGCCCGGACCGACCGCGTCACGCGCAACCAAGGCGCGCGCGAGTGGGAAATCGGCGTGGCGGTACCGCTGTGGCTGCCCGGCGAGCGCAGCCGTGCCGCCGCGCTGGCTGAAGGCGAGCTGACCGCGCTCGACTCAAGAGCGGCCGCGGCCCAGTGGCAACTGGCCGGCACGGTGCGCGAGGCCTGGTGGACCCTGCAGCTGGCGCGGCAGGAC
>CAYSOD010000411.1:0-3920 GCA_964432385.1 uncultured Rubrivivax sp. | reverse complement strand
TTTCGAGCCGGTGACGCTGGAGGACGTGCTGGAGATCGTGGCTGTGGAAAAGCCCATCGGCGTGATCGTCCAGTACGGCGGGCAGACACCGCTGAAGCTCGCGCTGGATCTGGAGCGCGCTGGCGTCCCCATCATCGGCACCTCGCCTGACAGCATCGACATCGCCGAAGACCGCGAACGGTTTCAGAAGCTCCTCCATGAGCTGGGCCTGAAGCAGCCTCCCAACCGAACGGCCCGCACCGAAGAGCAGGCACTGGCACTTGCCCAGGAGATCGGTTACCCGCTCGTGGTGCGGCCGAGCTATGTGCTGGGTGGGCGCGCCATGGAGATCGTCCACGGCGACAAGGACCTGGAGCGCTACATGCGCGAGGCGGTGCGCGTCAGCGAGAAGTCGCCCGTGCTGCTCGACCGCTTTCTCAATGACGCCATCGAGGTCGATGTGGACTGCATTGGTGACGGGGCCGAGGTAATGATCGGGGGCATCATGGAGCACGTGGAGGCCGCCGGCATCCACAGTGGCGACTCCGCCTGCTCCTTGCCTCCGTACACCTTGAGCGAGGCGCTGCAGGACGAGATGCGGCGGCAAGCCACCCTGATGGCCCGCGCCCTGAACGTGGTGGGCCTGATGAACGTGCAATTCGCCATTCAGGGCGAGGGTGACGCAGCCACGGTCTACGTGCTGGAGGTCAATCCGCGCGCGTCACGGACGGTGCCGTTCGTCAGCAAGGCCACCGGGCAGCCCCTGGCCAAGATCGCCGCTCGCTGCATGGCCGGGCAGAAGCTGGCCAATCAGAAGGGCGTCAAGGGGGAGGTGATTCCGCCGTACTTCAGCATCAAGGAGGCGGTGTTTCCTTTTAACAAGTTTCCCGGCGTGGATCCGATCCTCGGGCCGGAGATGCGTTCCACGGGCGAGGTCATGGGTGTGGGGCAGACCTTCGGCGAAGCCATGCTCAAGAGCCAGCTGGGGGCGGGTTCGCGGTTGCCTTCCAAGGGCACGGTGGTGCTCACGGTGAAGGACTCCGACAAGGCCCGGGCTGTGCAGGTGGCCACCGACTTGCACGCCCTGGGGTTCCAGATCGTGGCCACGCGCGGCACCGCGGCGGCAATTGCCGCCGCCGGAGTGCCTGTACGTTCGGTCAACAAGGTCAAGGACGGTCGTCCGCACATTGGCGACATGGTCAAGGCGGGTGATATCCAGTTGGTGTTCACCACCGTGGACGAGACCCGTACGGCGATTGCCGACTCCCGCCACATCCGCACGGCGGCTTTGGCCAATCGAGTGACTTACTACACGACCATGGCCGGGTCCGAGGCGGCGACCGAGGCTCTGAAACACCGCGCGGCTCTGGCGGTCAAGTCCCTGCAGGAACTGCACGAGGCCTTGCACTGATCTAAACTTAGTTGTGTAACGCCGCCGCAGCGGACCGCAAGGTTCTCTGCGGCGGTTTTCCTTGAATTGAACACGGGCCCAGCCATGAGCACCATCCCCTTGACTCGCCGCGGCGCTGACAAGTTGAAAGAAGAACTGCATCGCCTCAAGACGGTGGAGCGGCATGCTGTCATTCAGGCGATCGCCGAAGCGCGTGCCCAAGGTGACTTGTCAGAGAACGCGGAGTACGACGCGGCCAAGGACAAGCAGGGCTTCATCGAAGGCCGGATTCTGGAGATCGAGGGCAAGCTCGCCGCTGCCCAGGTGATCGACCCCGCCACGCTGGACGCTGACGGCAAGGTGGTGTTCGGCGCGACCGTTGACCTGGAAGAAGAGGCCTCAGGGGCCGCTGTCACCTACCAGATCGTGGGCGACGATGAGGCGGACCTGAAGCTCGGCCTGATCTCCATCTCCAGCCCCATTGCCCGTGCGCTGATCGGCAAGTCGGAGGGCGACGTGGCCGAAGTGCGTGCCCCGGGCGGGATCAAGAGCTACGAGATCATGGCGGTGCGCTACGTCTGAGACGCTGATCAGCCGCCCGCCTTTTTCTTTTGGCTGATCTGGCGCACTTCTTTGCGCTTAACGGTGCCGCCGGGAGTCACGCGCTCGTTGCCCAGCACCTTGACCTTCTTCACCGTGGCCCGGTGGTTGCCGCTCTTGGAGAAAGACACCAGCTTGACGATGCGCGGTCCGGGTTGACGGTCGTCACGCGCTTCTTTGATCTTCTCGGGCACGGGGCGCCACAGGACAAGCAGCTTGCCGATGTGTTGCACCGGCGCCGCTTCCAGCGCTTGCGAGAGTTCAGCCAGGATCTGTTCACGTGTTTCGCGCACGTCCGAGAACACCCTGAGCTTGATCAAGCCGTGAGCGGACAGGGCGGCGTCGGCTTCCTTGCGTACCGCATCGGTCAGCCCGTCATTGCCGATCAGTACAACCGGGTTGAGATGGTGGGCATCGGCACGAAGGCGGCGACGTTCTGCAGGCGACAACTGGAGTGCGGGCATCCCCGTATTATCTTCCCCACATGAAAAGCAAGCGACTCAATAAAGCTTGGCTGCACGACCACCTCAACGACCCTTACGTGAAGATGGCTCAGCGCGAGGGCTATCGCGCTCGGGCGGCGTACAAGCTCAAGGAGATTGACGAGTCGCACGGCTTGTTGCGCCCGGGTCAGGTGGTGGTGGACCTGGGGGCCACCCCAGGCGCCTGGAGTCAATACGTGCGCCGCAAGTTCGCCCCCGATGGGGCGGCCTCAGGTGAACTGGCCGGCACCATCATTGCATTGGACATCCTCGACTTCGAACCGGTCGAAGGCGTGACCTTCATCCAAGGCGACTTCCGCGAAGACGAGGCCACCCGGGCACTGGAGCGCGAATTGGCGGGCAGAGCGGTGGACGTTGTGCTGTCGGACATGGCGCCCAATCTGTCAGGCATCGAGTCCTCCGACGCTGCCCGGGTGGCACACCTGGTGGAACTGGCCGTGGACTTTGCCTTGCGGCATCTGAAGCGGCCTCAGGGCGCGCTGGTGTGCAAGGCCTTTCACGGCAGCGGTTACAGCCAGTTGGTGAAACTGTTCAAGGACAGCTTTAGGGTGGTCAAGCCGATCAAGCCCAAGGCCTCCCGCGACCGGTCCTCGGAAACCTTCCTGCTGGGCATCGGTCCAAAGCCAAACTGACCCCGGTCCGGGTGTTACTTCGCCCAACACCTGTCTACGACGAGGGACCCTTGTCTGTTCTACACTCATCCTCACATTCCAGGGACAAGCAGAGCGCGGTGTCATCCGAGCCTGCCATCTCTGTCACAAAGGAGCCGCGGTGAACAATCAATGGTTCTCCAAAGTCGCTGTCTGGTTGGTGATCGCCCTCGTGCTGTTCACCGTCTTCAAGCAGTTCGACCGGGGAGCGATGCAAGGCAACCAGATCGGGTATTCCGATTTTCTGGAAGAAGTTCGCGCCAAGCGGATCAAGTCGGTCACCCTCCAGGAGAACCCGGGCGGCGGCACCGAGATCATCGCCACCACCACGGACGACAAGCGGCTGCGCTCCACGGCCACCTACCTGGACCGGGGCTTGGTGGGCGACCTCATCAACAGCGGCGTGAAGTTCGATGTCAAGCCGCGGGAGGAGCCGTCTCTGCTGATGAGCATCCTGGTCAGCTGGGGCCCGATGCTGCTGCTGATCGGCGTGTGGATTTACTTCATGCGCCAGATGCAAGGTGGCGGCAAGGGCGGGGCCTTCAGCTTCGGCAAGAGCAAGGCCCGCATGCTGGACGAGGCCAACAATTCCACGACGTTTGCAGACGTTGCGGGCTGCGACGAAGCCAAGGAGGAAGTCAAGGAACTCGTCGACTTCCTGAAGGACCCGCAGAAGTTCCAGAAGCTGGGCGGTCGCATTCCGCGCGGTGTCTTGTTGGTAGGCCCTCCGGGCACCGGCAAGACCTTGCTGGCCAAGGCCATTGCGGGTGAAGCCAAGGTGCCGTTCTTCAGCATTTC
>CAYSOD010000410.1:0-3923 GCA_964432385.1 uncultured Rubrivivax sp. | reverse complement strand
CGCAGAACATCGTCTGGGTCACCCCGGCGGGCGGCGGCGGGCCGAACTACGCGGGGATGTGACGTCCGAAGGCTGGCGCAGGCCCTTCGCCTGCGACCCTTTCAGGGACGTGACCAGCAAAGCCGGTCAAAGGTCTCTTTCAATCCGGCCAGTCCTTCAGCGACTGCACCGCCGCCTCCACGCCACCTGGGCCGTAGGGGATGCCTTGCACCGTCATGGCCGCTTCGATGGCGGCCAGGCACCCGAGGATGGAGGCGGGGTTCTGGTCGCCCAGGTGACCGATGCGAAACCCCCGGCCCTGCAGCGGGCCCAGCGCCCCGGCGAAAGCCACCTGAAAGCGCTCCCGCGCGACCGCCCGCAGGGCGTCGACATCGGTGCCCACCGGCACCGACACCGTGGTGACGGACACCGAACGCGCGGCTGGCACCTGGCAGAAGAAGCCCAGGGCCCCCGCGCTGTTCCAGGCCTGCACCGCAGCATGCACCGCACCCGACAACCGCCGGTGACGCTCGAACACCGCGTCCAGCCCTTCGGCAAACAGCAGCCCCAGCGCCGCCTGCAGCCCCGTCACCAGGGTCTGCGGGGCCGTGCCGCAGAACTTGCGGTACGACAGCTCGCTTTGTCGCCGGACCCAGTCCCAGTAGAAGCGCGGCGCCGGGTTGGCGCGCGAGACCTCCATGGCCCGCTCGTTGACGGCCACGATGCCCACGCCTGGCGGGCACATCAGGCCTTTTTGCGAGGCGCCGACCACCACGTCGGCGCCTAGCGCATCCATGTCGAAGGGGGCCGCACCCAGTGAGGCCACCACGTCCACGACAAAGAGCGCCGGGTGGCCCGTGGCCGCCACCGCGCGCTTGAGTGAGGCCAGGTCGGTGGTCACGCCGCTGGAGGTGTCGGTGTGGACGACGAAGATGGCCGCGATGTCGTGGGCTTTGTCATCGCGCAGGGCCTGCACCACTGCTGCCTCGTCGATGGGCAGCCCCTCGATCCAGGGGGTGCGCACCACGCGGCGACCCAGCGCTTCGGTCTGCACCGCCCACGATTCCGAAAAGTGCCCCGTGCCCGGCACCAGCGCCGTGCCGCCCAGGGGCAGCAGGTTCTCCACCGCCGCTTCCCACACGCCGTGGCCGTTGGAGGCGTACAGGAACACGTCCGCACCTCCGGTGCCCAGCAGGCGCTTCAGGCCGGCCTCGCAAGTGGCGATGGTCGAGTCCACGCGCGGGTCGGCCAGGTCCATGGGCTGGCGGCACATGGCCCACAGCACCTCGTCGGGCACAGGGGTGGGCCCAGGGGAGTGCAGGAAACGGCGGCCGGGAATGCGAGGGTGAACGGTCATGGGCGATGCAAGGTGTACGGTGGGCCGCAAGGCTTGCGGCAAGTCTTTGCAGGAGCAGCTGGCCAGACGCCAGGGTACAGGGCGAAGTGGAACACGGCGTGCACCGATCTACTGTCGGCCGCAGCAGCCATCAGGCCCGTCAGAAGCAGGTGGTCAGGGCGTCCACCACCCTGCCATCGTCGTCGATCATGGCCATCCAGCGCCATTTGTCAAAGGTGGTGCACGGGTGCGAAATGCCCAGCGCCACGCGGTCGCCCACCTGGAGGCCCGCAGTCTCATCGCCCAAGCGCAAATGGGCGTGCTGGTCGTTCATGCCGGAGATCTTCCACCCAGCAGGCGTGGGCCGCGGCTGCCGTGAACCCGCCGGACACCAACGCACCGGGATCGGCATCTCGATGTCGTAGGACAGATCGCGGCGCCCGCCCGTGAGGAAGGCCAGCCCGGGCTCGGGGATGGACTGCACCATGGTCCAGACCTCCAGCGCCGCCTCCAGCCCACGGTCGCAACCCAGGCGCCGATTGACGGCGCCCACCAGGCGCCGGTAGTTACCGTCGTCGTGGGTGACGTAACAACCCGAGCGCAGCACGCCCACCACCGGCCGAGACAAGGCCGGCTTCAATGCGGGTGCAACCAGATCGAAGATGGCTGAGCCGCCCGCCGACACGATGACTTCGGCCGTGTCGAACAGGCCCTCGTGATCGAGTTGCACCGCCAACGCGTGCACCCGGCTCATCAGGGCCTGCGACGAAGCGCGGTCGGCGGCGTCGTCGCCCTTGACGCCCAGTCCCTCGTAGCACTCCACGCCGACCAGGCGCACCGCCGCACTGGCGTGGGCGGCGCGGGCCAGGGCCACCGCGTCGTCGTGGCCCCGCACACCCGTGCGGCCGCCCGGCACGCCCACCTCGACCAGCACTTCCAGCACCGTGGACAAGCCCATGGACTCGATCATCTGCAACTGGGCCAGAGAGTCCAGCAGAAACACCACCCGCAGGCCCGCGGTCTGGGCCAGCAACCGCGCCACTTCCACCAGGTCCACCGCCTGCAGCACCTGATTGGCAATCAAGGTGTTGCGTACCCCCGCCTGCACCGCCACCCGCAACTGCGAGATGGTGGCCACCGTGATGCCCCACGCACCTTGCTGAAGCTGGGCCTGGAACAACTGGGGCGACATGGTGGTCTTGCCATGTGGGGCGAAGACGAGGCCCTGCCCTTGCACGTAGTCCTGCATCCAGCGCAGGTTGTGCTTCAGTTGCGGCACTTTCACCACCGCCAGGGGCAGCGGCAGGTCACCCGCCCAGACGTTCCAGCCCTGCGCCGCCACCTGGGAGCGGCGCAGCGGTGCGGCGCCGTGGGGGTAGCCCTTGAGCCATGGGCCCAGCCAGGGGTCGATGAGGTCTTCAGTGTTCTTCATCAGGGGTTCCATATGTCCCACGATACGCAGCCCGGCGGCCGCGCAGCAATGGGGCAAAACCCCAGGGGCTGCAGGCACCAAGACGCCGTGCCATCCCTGGTCTTCTTGCACGCCCTACGGTGGGGCGGGCAGTGCCCGAGCCTTGGAGGCTCCATCACGCCACCAGACCCTGGGCCAGCAGCTGGGCCATCTCCTCGCTGCTCAGTCCCAGGCTCCCCAGAATCTCTTGGGTGTGGGACCCCAGCACGGGCGGGTCCAGGCGCACCCCCAGGCGCTGCCCGTCCAAGGCCAGGGGCAACAGTGCCCCCTTGACGACCTGACCCGCGCGCTCGCCATCGGGCAGCACCATGTCGGCCAGGCCGCCCGTGGCCTGCAAGTGCTCGTCGTCCAGCAGGTCCTCGGGCCGGCGAATGGGGGCGAAGGGCAGCCCGGCTTGCTCCATCAGGTGGGCCAGCTCGCCCGCATCACGCTCCTTCAGGCGCTCGCGCAGCGTCTGCATGAACCAGGCCCGGGCCTGCACCCGGTCATTGTTGGTGGCCAGGCGCGGGTCGGCGCCCAGGTCGTCGAAACCCAGCACGCGGCAGAAGACGGTCCACTGCGCGTCGCTCACGGCAGCCAGGAAGATCTGCTCCCCGTCCTTGACGGAAAAGACGTCGTACACCGCCCAGGGGCTGATGCGCGCCGGCATGGGCGATGGCGGACGCCCCGTCACGGCGAACTGCATCATGTGTTGCCCGACGAGGAACACGTTGTTCTCGAACAGCGCCGACTGCACCTCCATGCCCCGGCCCGTGATGCCCCGGCGCACCAAGGCCCCAAGCGCACCGATCGCGCCAAACATGCCCCCCATGATGTCGTTGACGCTGGTGCCCGCACGCAGCGGGTCACCAGGGCGCCCGGTCATGTAGGCCAGACCACCCATCATCTGCACCACCTCGTCCAACGCCGTGCGGTGCTCGTAGGGGCCGGGCAGGAAACCCTTGTGGCTCACGTAGATCAGGCGTGGGTTGTCGGCGGCCAGGCTCGCGTAGTCCAGGCCGTACCGGGCCATGGTGCCGGGCTTGAAATTCTCTGCCACCACATCGGCACCCAGCGCCAGGCGCCGGGCCAGCGCGGCACCCTCGGGGCGGTGCAGGTCGATGCCGATGCTCTTCTTGTTGCGGTTGAACATGGGGA
>CAYSOD010000409.1:0-3929 GCA_964432385.1 uncultured Rubrivivax sp. | reverse complement strand
GTCCGGCGCAGACGCTCTATGAGAGCTTCGGCTTCACGGTCTGCGGCCCGTTTGCTGACTACACGCTGGACCCGAACAGCGTGTTCATGACGCTGGAGCTGGCGTCAACGTGACAGCCTGATCAAGGCCACTGATCTCCGGGCTCGGCGGCGGTATCAGGCACCTCAGCGAGCGCGGTGGCCAGCAGTTGATTCAGGCTGGTGCCCTCACGCTCCGCAAACAGCTTGGCATTGCGATGCAGCGACTCTGGCAGCCGCACGCTCAAGGTCGTCATGAAGGTTCTCCCTGTAACAAACGAAGAAGTTCTGCTGGCGTCACCACCCGAATGGAGGGCAAGGACCGATCACGAGAATCCGCCACGTTGTGAGTCACGATGTAACCGGCACCCGCAGCCTCTGCCACCTCCAGCACCATCTCGTCATCGGGGTGGCGCAACCTGGGCCGCCAAAGAAGGTTGATGCGCTGATGAATGGCGAGCTTGCACATCATTTCCAACAGATCTGGGCGGTTGCCACGGCAATGTGAAGTCCATGCGCACCCCGCACCAGGTGCGCCCATCACCTCAAGGAACTCCCTGAGCTCAGGCGATAAGTTCTGAGCCTTCCATAGTCCTTGGCCAAGGGCACCGAGCCCATGTACTCGCACCGGAACTCGCCGGCCCGGTCATCAAGCGCAAGCAAGGCCGCATAGGCCTCGCTCACGTAGACCTGTCCCGGCGGCGTCACCGGTTCGATGCGAGCCGCACGGCTGATATGGGTGCCCGCAAATCCCGGGCGTCGGACAACGGGATCGGTGATCTCGTAGACGGGCCCGGCGTGCAGCGCGATCCGCAGGTTGGTGTGCGCCGTCAACCCCAGCGCCGCCCAATCGGTCTGAGCTGCGAGGCGGGCCAAGGCCGAAGCCAGCCGAGCCGCCTCGATCACATCGGAGAACACCAGAAACAGGCCGTCACCCCAGGTGTTGGTGGTGAGCAGCGCGGGCAGCGGAACGGTGCCCAGCAGCGCTGCCACGCGCCCCCAGAAGGCCTCGACAAAGGTCCTCACCTGCCGTTCCGCGAGCTTGCTGAACCCCACCGCATCGGCGAAAAGCATGGCCACAACGCGCTGGTCGGATACCGCACGGGGGTCGGAAAGAGGCACCGCTGGCTGATGACTCCCGACCATCACGCTGCAGGCGGTGCTTGACAGTCCCTGCCAGGCCAGCCTGTGAACCGCCAGACCACTGCGCTGCCACTCCTGGACCACCATGCCGGTGCCGCCGACGCCCCCTGGCTTGCCGTCCCAGTAGGCAAAGCCCCGCGTCGTGCCCCCCAGGGTCTGAGCCTTCAATCGGGCCAAGCCGGCCATCACCGCGCCTTGGAATTGGTAGGACAGGTCCTCGCCGGGATGGTCCGACAGCAAGGTCAGTTCCCGGCACCGCGCCAGCGCCGCATCAAATCGTGAGCCCCATGACGGGCCGCCGACTTCCACAACGCTGGTACGGCGAAAGTCTTCGATACCGTGTGGCAGGACCACAAAGGTCTCGCCGCCGTGCCTGTGAACAGCCTCCAGGAACAGGATGTCAGCACCGCAGGCCGCCCCGGCCACGCCGAGCACAACCTCGTGCTCGGCCAAGGCTGCGTCGATGACGCGCTGCACGTGGATCTCGTCTGTGGCAGGAAAGCGTGGTGAGGCCCGATCCGCATGGTCGACCATGTGTCCGGTGAACACCACCACGCTGATGCGGGGAAACAGGTCGGCCAGCGCATCTGGCGACCACCCCTGCGCCCGAAGCACGGCTTGCGCGTTGCGACGCACGGCATGCAGATCGCCCCACGCCCGCGGCGCCAGGGCACGTGCTGCGGCGTAATGGGTGCGAGCCGGCTCAAGCTGGCCCAGCAACAGGGCCACCTCGCCGCAGGTGGCCTCATGCCAAAAGGTGCCGGCATCGCCAGCCGCCACCCCCGTCAGTCGTTCCTGCACGCGCCAGGCCAGGGACCGCGCCAGATCTGCATGCCCGGCCACGAGGGCAAGCGTCGCCGCATTCACACCCGTCCAGGTACCCCCCGTGCGCTCGAAGGCCTGTTCGTAGGCCGCCTGGGCCTCAAGCAGCGCTTGGGGCTCCCCGGCCAACCAGCGCGCCTTGGCCTCACGGGCCACGA
This sequence comes from uncultured Rubrivivax sp., assembly GCA_964432385.1. GTDB lineage: Bacteria > Pseudomonadota > Gammaproteobacteria > Burkholderiales > Burkholderiaceae_C > Rubrivivax. Next base: position 1,789 of record CAYSOD010000409.1, on the reverse strand, counting down.
GGCCGAGCGTCTCTTCATCCTGGTGACCATGGGCCACCAGCGTCTGCAGGACTTCACGCGCCTGCGACACAGCCCCCGCACGAAGCAGCGCGCTGGCCAGCAATTGCCAGGCGGCGGGTGTCCGGTCCGGTGCAGGAATTCGCTGCAGGCCATCGATCGCCACCAGCACGTCCCCTTCCGAGAAGGCCCGGCGGGCTTCTCGCAAGGTGTCCTCGGCGGCGGAGGCCCGGTCGGCCGCGTGCTTCATGCCTGTGGGCTGGCGGTGGCCAGTTCAGCAGCGAGTTCTGCGGCACTTTGCAGATCCCGGCACGCGCTGGGCAGGTCTTGCCACAACTTGCGGGCCAGGCTCCTCCAATGGTGGGCGTCCACACCAGGCGCCCGCGGCGCCAGCCGCAGGGCGCGCAGCGCCAATGCCGCCTGCTGGCCGGGCTCCGACTTCTCGATCAAGCGCCCCAGCCGCTGAAGAATCAAGGGCGCCAGGCGCTGCCGGAACGGACCCGTGACCCCTTGTGGCGGCAGGTCGGCTCCAGCCAGTTCAGCCTCATGGCGAGCCAGTGCCTGAGCATCACCAAGACCTTCGGTGATCTGTGCGGCCAGCGCATGAATGGCACCCCAGTCGATGAGACTGCTTGGGGTGCCGGCTCGCCGCAAGGTGTCGAATTGCGGAATGGAGTCTTCGCACGCAGACCGCGCCTGCTGCGCCTGACCCATCTGCCACAGGATCTGCGCGAGGTTGGCCTGCGCCACTGCGCACTCTCGCCGAGCAAAGGCGTTGGCTGGATCGCGATCGCTCAGTTGTCTGAACAGCATCAGAGACTGACTTCCAACCTCGTGCGCCTCGGGCAGCTTGGCCTGGGTGATCAGGATGCCGGTGATGCGCGTGCAGCTCAGCGCCAGGTCGCTCTGCCATGCGGCATGATCCGGGTCCTTCTCGCACAGGCGCCGAGCGATGCCGCAATAGATCTGCTGCTCCTTCAGGGCGCTGTCAAGGTCGCCCATCGACTCAAGCACCGCGCCGATATGGTGGTGGCTGTAGCCGAGGTCCTGCAACCACTGTGCATTGCCCGGATCTCGCGCCGAAAGCTGCTCGAATACCTGCGCATAGGCTCGGTGGCGCGGCAGTGCTCCCTCCAAGTCGCCCTGAGCAAACAGGACACCACCGATGAGGCCATGGCCGCGTCCCAGATCAAACATCCAACCTGCATGGTCAGGATCTGAAGCGACAAGACGCTCAACGAGGGAGAGATTGCGCTGATAGGCTTGCAAAGCGCCCTCAAAGTCCCCTTTCAGCTGTCGGATGACACCGGCCTTGGTCAAACCGTCCGCCAGCCGCTCCAGATGATCGATCCGGCTGGGGTCTGTCTCGAACAGGCGTTCAAGAGCCGCCACTCCCTGCTGCGTCATGTCCAGTGCTGCATCCAGATCGCCCAGTGCCTCCAGGGCCTCGCCAAGCTGCGTCTGGGCCAGCGCCAGATCACGCTGCCAATCCAAGCGCCCGGGATCGACCGCCGACCGCCTTCGGGCCATTTCCAGCTGCGCATGCCGACGTTCCAGGCTCTGGGCAGTTCGCCCCAACGACTGGTACAGCCGCGCGAGGTGCGCCTCGCACGTCAGGGCTCGGCCCAGCAAGTCGGCATCGGGTTCGAGGGGCAAGAGCAGGCGCCGGGCCTGCTCCGCGGCGAACTCCGCCGGTTCGATGGCCCAGGCGAGCCGACGCGTACTCCAATGTGCCGACAGTGCTGGGGCCACATGTGACATGGACTGGTGATCGCCCACAGTCTTCAGCAAC
>CAYSOD010000408.1:0-3935 GCA_964432385.1 uncultured Rubrivivax sp. | reverse complement strand
GGGCCTCAAGTCCCGCCCACGTAAGGGTTGGTGCGCCGTTCGCGGCCGAAGGTGCTCTCCGGCCCGTGGCCGGGAATGAACACCGTCTCGTTGCCCATGGGCCACAGGCGCTGGGTGATGCTGGCGATCAGCGTGTCGTGGTCGCCCTGGGGAAAGTCGGTCCGCCCGATGCTGCCGGCAAACAGCACGTCGCCCACGAAGGCGCGCTTGGCCTCGGCGCTGTAGAACACCACATGCCCAGGCGTGTGGCCGGGACAGTGCCGTACGGATAGCGTGCACTCACCTACGGTGACCGTGTCGCCATCCGCCAGCCAGCGGGTGGGGGTGAAGGGCTCGGCCTGGGGAAAACCGAACATGCGGCTTTGCTGCGGCAGGCCGTCGATCCAGAACTGGTCGCCTGGGTGCGGGCCGATGATGGGCAGGCCGTCTTCGCGCGCCAGCGTGCCGGTGCCGCCGGCGTGGTCGATGTGGGCGTGCGTGAGCCAGATGGCCTTGAGCGTCACGCCATGCCGGCGGGCCGCTTCGCGCAAGCGCGGCAACTCGCCGCCCGGATCGATCAACGCACCTTCCATGGTGCGGTCGCACCAGACGAGCGAGCAGTTCTGGGCGAAGGGCGTGACGGGCAGAGTTTCGTAGCGGAACATATCGGCTGATTGTCTGATTGGTCTTGTCGGTCTTGTCGCGGCGCCTTGTCGACACAGCGTGGCCAGCGGATCTGTTGAGAGGGTTTGCACGGCAGTGCATCCTCACCATCCCCCAAACCGGGGCCAGCGCGATTGAACGTCGCTTCCATCGACCAAGGCGTAGAGCTCGTGCTGCGCACCCGTGGCGCAGGCGTGGTTGGGCAAGACGCGCCACTTTGACCCCAGGGGAAAGCGCTGCTCCAGATCGTCTGGCGCCTGACCGTCGCGTCGGCCGATGATCCCGTGCTCCTGATTCGCCGCGCGCATCAGCCAGCCGTCGAGCACTTGGCCGTCCAGCCCGCACACGAGGCCGTAGCCTTGGTCGAGTGGCTGCGACTGCGTGCCACGGTCCCGGCTCATGGCCATCCAGCCGGCGTCCACCAGCACCCAGCCGCGCTCGACCTGATGGCCGATGACGGTGGTGAGTACCGACAGTGCGATGTCCTCTTCGCTGCACACACCCACCCCGGCCATGACCAGGTCAAAGAACACGTAAACACCTGCGCGCACCTCGGTCACGCCGGGCAGCCGTTCGGCCGAAAGGGCAGTGGGCGTCGAGCCGATGCTCACCACCGGGCCAGGCAGCCCCGCGTCGCGCAGGCGCTGGGCTGCCAGCACGGCCTGCGCACGCTCTTGCTCGGCAATGGCTTGCAGCTGCGCAGGGGTCTGCTGGTCATACGAGCTGCCGGCGTGGGCCATCACGCCCAGCAATTGCAGCCCTTGCTCGTGCAGGTGCCGACCGATCTCCAGCAGCAAGGGCGAGCCCGGTGCGACGCCACCCCGGTGGCCATCGACATCGACTTCGATCAACACGGGAACCGGCTCACCCGCGGCCTGCTGGGTCAGCGCCCGGGCCGCCGCCATGGAGTCGACCACCACCTGCAGCTGGCAACCCCGCCGCCGCAGGTCCAGCGCTGCCGCCACCTTTTGCGGTGCGAGCGACACGGCGTAAAGAATGTCCTCGAACCCGGCTTGAAAGAACTGGTCAGCCTCTTTCAGCGTTGACACCGTGATGCCGCGCGCCCCCGCGGCCAGCTGCCTTCGCGCCACGTCGACGCATTTGCTCGTTTTGACATGCGGCCTGAAGCGCACGCCGAGTGCGTCCATGCGCGACTGCATGCGCGCGATGTTGCGCGCCAGCCTTGAGTCCTCGATCAGAGCCGCGGGCGTGGCCAGTTCATCGATGTGCATGGGTTCAGTTCAGGTGTTGGATACGGGCCTTGAGTGCAGGCACTTCACGCGTCAGGCCGGTCGGCTCCACCCGGATCAGCACGCTGCGCCGCCTGGTTCGCGACTTCCTGGCCCAGTCGCTACCAGGAGGATTGTCCCGCGCCTCCCAGCCTTTGGCCGCTGCGGGCAAGTGGGATGCGTAGGACGTGCTGCGCTGCACCCTCGGGTAGCCGCTTGAGGCCCCTCAAGCGCACCGTGCCACCCCTGCCTAAAGTGCCCCACTCGCGCGGCCACTGGCCTGGCTGGCCGTCCGCAATGGCAGTGCTGTTGAACACCAAGGGTGGAAATTGACCGATTCCCGACTGAAGGCCCGGGCCCATGGCAGCAGCGTGCAGCGGCCACCCAAGAACCTCTTTGATGACGCTCCGGTGTGCCTGTTCACGGTGGACCGGCGCCTGGTGGTGCGGCGTGCCAATGAGCAGGGCCGGCACCTGTTGGGGGTGCACCGGCGCAGCGCGGCCATAGGCCGCCGTCTGGTGGACGGGCTGGACGAGGTGACGGGCCAGCGGCTGATGTCGGCTGTGTCCTCGCTGCGGCCCTCCGACGGCATGTCCATGGGCGAGGTGCGCTGGCGGCGCAACCCGGGGGACCCGAGGATCCTGCGCGTGGAGGCTCGGGCACGTCCCAAGGGTGAAGACGTGCTGCTGGCCTTCATCGACGTGACCGAAGCCCGCACCCAGGCCGAGAGTGCCGAACACCGCGCACAGCACGACGGTCTGACCGGCCTGCTCAACCGCTCGGCCGCCATGGACCGCCTGGTGACGGCGCTGAAGGCGGCCCAGGCCGGTGGCTGGCGCTTGGCGGTGATGTTTGTGGACCTGGACCACTTCAAGCAATTGAACGACTCGCTGGGGCATGAGGCGGGGGACGGCCTGCTGTGCGAGGTGGCGCGGCGCCTGGGCAGTGCGTTGCAAGGCCCCTGCGTGGCGGCACGCCTGGGAGGCGATGAGTTTCTGGTGCTGCTGCCCACGCTGATGCACGCCGATGACCCGGTGGCCCTGGCCGATCAGTTGCTCGCGAGTCTGGGCGAGCCGGTGCAACTGGCCGGCAAGGAGGTCCGCCCGTCAGCCAGCGTGGGCGTGAGCCTGTACCCTGATGACGGCATCGACGCCCGCACCTTGTTGCGCCTGGCCGACCTGGCGCTGTACCGCGCCAAGCAGGCGGGCCGCCACGCGGTGCGCTTCTACGAAGCCGGCATGGATGCCGAGGCGCAGCGCCGCCCGAGGCTGCGCACGGAGCTGGAGCAGGCGCTGGAGCGCCAAGAGTTCTGCCTGCACTACGCGCCGCAGCGGGAGCTGGCCACAGGCCAGGTCTCGGGTTTCGGCACGCTGCTGGGCTGGCTGCACCCACAGGAGGGCCTGGTGCCGCCCGAGCGTTTTGTGTCGGTGGCCGAAGAGACGGGCCTCATCCATCGCATCGGCCAGTGGGCCTTGGAGACCGCCACGGGCCAGCTGCAGCAGTGGCGTGAGCAGGGCCTGGTGCAGCCCCGCCTGTCGCTCAAGGTTTCGCCACGCCAACTCGAGCAGCCCGGCATCGACACCCTGGTGGGCGAGCTCATCCAGGACAAAGGATTGGCCCCGCGGTTGCTGCAACTGTGGGTGTCGGAGTCCGCCCTGGCCAGCAGCTCGCCCAAGATTCTGGAGGCCCTGAAGGCGCTGCGCGGCCTGGGTGTGGGCCTGGCGCTGGACCGCTTTGGCACGGGCGGGTCCAGCCTGGTGGACCTGCCCCGTGTGATGCCCGACGCCGTGTGTGTGGACCGGTCGCTCGTGGCCCGCATTCCGCAAGCCTCTGACGGCCGCGCCTTGGTGTCGGCGATCGTCGCCCTGTCGCGGCCGCTGGGCCTGAAGGTGATGGCCGACGGCGTGGAGACGGCGGCGCAGAAGGACTTCCTAGCGAGCATTGGTGTGGACGAGATCCAGGGACATATCGCCGGCCCTCCGATGCCGGCGGAAGCGGCCACGCAGTACCTCATAGGGCCTGGCGCACCGGCATGAAAGAAAGCTCAAGCGGTCTGAAACGGGG
>CAYSOD010000407.1:0-3949 GCA_964432385.1 uncultured Rubrivivax sp. | reverse complement strand
AGAAGGCCGCACCGGCGAAGAAGGCCGCACCGGCCAAGAAGGCTGCGCCCGCGAAGAAGGCCGCACCGGCCAAGAAGGCTGCACCGGCGAAGAAGGCCGCACCGGCGAAGAAGGCTGCACCGGCGAAGAAGGCTGCGCCGGCCAAGACCGCTGCCAAGAAGGCTCCTGCTGCAAAGAAGCCTGCAGCAAAGAAGGCCGCAGCGAAGAAGGCGCCCCCCGCCCCCGCTGCCCCTGCTGCCCCTGCGCCTGCTCCCGCGCCTGCAGCCAAGACGGCCCTGAGCCCGGCGGCAGCCTGGCCTTTCCCGACGGGCAGCAAGCCTTGAAGGGTTGTGACCGAGGTGGGCCTTGGCCCGCTTCGGTCACTCACACACAAAACCCGGCTTCGGCCGGGTTACTTGTTTTTCAAGCTTGGGTTGGTGTCCGCGTCGGTCTGTGCCGGGAGCGCACACGCTTGAAGAGCAGGCCCTGGCTCAGTCGAGCGCCCAGGCGGGATCGATGTCGTGGTTCTGTCCGCCCCGCGTGGCGATCTTCGCCGCGCCCAGTCGATTGCCCAGCGCCACGCATCGGTGCAGCGGCCAACCTCGCTCCAGCCCGTAAAGCAGGGCGCCCCTGAAGGCGTCTCCGCAGCCCGTGGGGTCCAGCACGGCTGAGGCTTGCAGGCCGGGTACGTTCTGCCTGAGGCCCTGTACCCACACATCGCAGCCTTGTGCACCCAGGGTCACGATCACGCCTGCGAGGTGTGAAGTCGACAGCGACTCCAGCGTGTACCCAGTGCGATCGCACAGCATCTTCGCTTCGTAGTCATTGAGGGCGACCCACGTGGCTTGGGCGATGAAGTCGCGCAGCTCGGCGCCATCGAACATGGGCAGGCCCTGGCCGGGATCGAACACGAAGGGGATGCCGGCCTCGTGCAATTGCCGTGCGTGCCGCAGCATGGCGTCACGCCCATCCGGCGCAATGATCCCGATCTTCAGATCGGCGCGGTCGGGCACCGCCACCTCTCCAGCCTTCTGCATGGCCCCGGGGTGAAAGGCGGTGATCTGGTTGTTGTCGGTGTCCGTGATGATGATGGCTTGTGCGGTGTAGTGGTCCTCTACCCAGGTCACCAGCGAGGTGTCCACTCCCCAGGAGCGAATCCTCTCCACGTAGTCGCCGCCGTCATTGCCTATCGTGGCCATGATCACCGGCTCGCCGCCGAGCTTGCGCAGGTTGTAGGCGATGTTGCCGGCGCAGCCACCAAACTCCCGGCGAAGTTCGGGCACCAGAAACGACACATTCAGGATGTGCAGCTGCTCAGGCAGGATCTGCTGGCCGAAGCGTCCGGGAAAGGTGGTGATGGTGTCGAAGGCGAGGGAGCCGCAGATCAAGGCGGGCATGGTGTCTCCAGAAAGTGGGTGAGGGCCGTCCGGCACGGCGGCGGACGCGTCAGGGGTAAAACAGCTCGATCGTAAAGCCGGTCACGGCCACGCTGCCGGTGTTCAGGTTGGTCTGCAGCGTCAGCTCTTGCAGCCCTGCCATCGATCTGCTGCGCAGGCCGAAGTCGGCCCAGCGAAACACCTTTCTTGCGATGACCTGTCCATCGTTGCCCGTGAGCACGAGGTCCAGCGCGGGTGCCGTCAGCTCCACCTCGGTCCGGTTGCGGATCGTCACCGCAAACTGATAGATCGTGCCGCCCAGCTGCGTGAGCTGGCTGGATTCCACCGTCAAAGCTTCAATGCGGCGCACGGGCTCGATCCTGCATTCGGCCAAGACGCAGGCCACCTCCAGCGCGGGCCTCAAGACGGGAGCCTTCTGAGCCAGCTCGTCGTGCCAAGCCAAGGTGGCCTGCGCTGCGAGCACGAGCAGCGCCAACCCTGCCACAAGGCCCCGTAGGGAGGCCCCACAAAGCGGTGACCCACGCCTTCGGCCGGGGTCGTGCGGGGGTGGGGGCGGCCCAGTTGAAGTGGGGTACGGATGTGGAGGGCTCGGGAATCGGTTCGGGCAGGGGCTCTGGTACAGGATCTGGCAAGGGCGCCAGCAAGGGCTGAACGATCGACTGGGGTGTGGGTTGGGACATGGTCCCCGTCAGCGCCCCGGTCGAAGCATCTGACACATCGGTGCGGGTCTGCAACGAAGAGCTGGGTTCGCTCACGCTCGGCTCGAACGAGCCGCTCGGCTGGCCGACTCGTTCAATGACCTCAGCCTCACGCGTCGCCACCGCGGGCGTGGCCTGCGAGGGCGGTGGGGGCCCCACTGAGGATGCGTCTGCGGTCGCGTGACCAGGCGGGTTCGGCAGTGACAGTGGTTTGGGCTGCGGGGCCCATTGGGTCAGGGTGTCGGACGCCAGAAAGACTTCGTTGCAACGCCCACAGCGCACCCAGCCATCGGCCAGGCGCAACTGGTCTCGCACCACCTTGAAGGTGGTGTTGCAGGCGGGGCAGCGCGTGGCCAGGGACATCGACTGATGATGCCATGGGGCCGGTCAGCACAAGGGCTAGGGCCTGCTTCGGCCGTGCAAGAAGAGGCAGCACTCAACGAGGGCTGGAAGACCTGGGAACCGGCGTACGACCAGGCCCTGGGCGCCGCCACAGATCTGGCCGCGGCGCCTCAGGCGGAACCCAGACGCCCCGTCATGAGGATCCAACCCTCCTCCTGATCGCTCACTTCCAGGGCCACCCAAGGTGCGTAGGCAGCCTTCAGCTCCTCGGCTTGACGCTCGAGGATGCCTGCCAGGACCAGGTTGGCACCGGTTTCCAGGTGGCCGCATAACAGGGGCGCGAGCAGTTTCAGCGGTGTGGCCAAGATGTTGGCCAGCACCAGGGGGTAGCGTCCAGCGGCCCGGTCGGGCAGTCCGCAGTTCACCTGCACCGCGTTGGCCTGGGCGTTGTCTGCGGCCGACTGGACGGCCGCCGGGTCGATGTCCACGGCGTCCACTCCCCGAGCACCGTGCAGGGCGGCGGCGATGGCCAGGATGCCCGATCCACAACCATAGTCAAGCACCCGCTGCCAGGGGCTTCGAGCGCGGGCCTGGCGGGTGATCCAGCGCAGACACATGCGGGTGGTGGGGTGGGTGCCCGTGCCGAAGGCCAGTCCCGGGTCCAGGCGGATGAAAAGGCTTGCTGCAGCTGGCGGCTCATGCCAGGTGGGCACGATCCAGAACTGCGGCGTGATCTCGACAGGGGCGAACTGCGACTGTGTCAGGCGGACCCAGTCCTCGTCGGCCACGGGTGCCATGGAGCTCAAGTGGAGTTCGGCTGCCCAGGGCTGGGCCAGGAGCAGGGTGGCCGCCTGAGTGGCCAGGGCTTCGGTGTCGAACAGCGCGCGCAAGGTGGAGCGTTCCCAGCCGGGGCGCGGCGCTGGCATGCCGGGCTCGCCGAACAGCGCCTGCTCGACCTGACTGTTGGCGTCGGCATCCTCCACCGATACCGACAGGGCCTCCAGCTCGTCAGCCAGGGCGTCGGATACCGGCTCGACGAGAGACTCCGGGCACCGCAGGACGAGTTCGAACATCAGGGCTTCACTTCTTGCGTTGCGACAGCCAGTGTTCCAGATAGTGGATGCTGGTGCCGCCGGCGCAGAACCCTGAGTCGATCATCAGCTCCCGGTGCAAGGGGATGTTGGTGTGGATGCCCTCGACCACCGTCTCGGATAAGGCTGTGCGCATTCGGGCCAGCGCTTGCTCCCGGGTGTCGCCGTAGACGATGATCTTGCCGATCATGGAGTCGTAGTTGGGCGGGACGGTGTAGTTGGTGTACGCGTGCGAATCCACGCGCACGCCTGGGCCGCCCGGGGAGTGCCACATCGTGATGCGCCCGGGCGAAGGCACGAAGGTGTAAGGGTGCTCGGCGTTCACCCGGCACTCGATGGCGTGGCCCTTGAGTTGCACGGCGCGCTGGTTGAAAGGAAGCTTCTCACCTGCCGCGATACGGATCTGCATCTGCACGATGTCGATGCCGGTGACCAGTTCGGT
>CAYSOD010000406.1:1630-3956 GCA_964432385.1 uncultured Rubrivivax sp. | reverse complement strand
AGCAGCCGCTTGCGGTCACCCAGCGACAAGCCCAACTCCTTGAGGTCACCGTCGGTCAAGGAGCGCAACACATCGAAGTCGATGTCGTTGTCGCGAAAGGCCTCGACATGCTTCGCGAGGCCACGCTCCGTCAGCCATGCCGAAATGTCGCCCATCACGTCGTCTTGCCCTCAGGGTGCGAATGTGAATCTGCAGTCTATCGTTGGATCGGCAAAGAGATCCTATCCAGTACAGCGCTCGGTCGGCACCTCGCGCGCTTCCTGTGACGCTCGAGCGGACACTGCCGTGCAGAAGTCGCCCAAGGCAATGAAGGCCATGCTGAGCAAACAGCTACGACGTCGGGTCGGTAGAAGGTAGCAGGCCAAGTAGCAACGCGGCCCAGGCGAAGCGCTGGCACCTGAGGTCACGCAGGAAATCGTGTCTGAATTCCGAAAGGCTCGACGAGACCTCTAGCGGGGCCGTCGCGGCTCTCATAAGGCGAACTCGTTCTACTTCGAGGCAGGCTGGGACTGAACACCAACGTGTTGGCAGCAGGTCTGCGGCCGCAAGGTCCAGACCTGAGCCCTGCACGCCCTCAGCCCGCCGCCTGCGCTAAGGCGGCCCTGGCCCGAACCAGATCTGGATAGTCGTGGCCTTCCCTGAACTGGCCGATGACGCCAGCCAGCATCTCCCGGTGCGCCGCGCCATCGGACTCATGGCCGAAAAGGCGCACCAGTTCACGGCAGGCGCGCAATTCGAAAAGCAGCGCCGACTGGTCGTGGGCCAGTGCCCTGGCCTGCATCAGCAAAGTCTTTGCCTCTTGCAGGTTCCCCAATTCAGCCTTCACCAGACCGCCAACCCGCAGGAACTCGCTGTAATGCGAGCGCTCCGGGGTCTCGGCATAGATGCGCTCCAGTTGACCGAGATACTTTTCGGCGAGGTCATAGCGGCCAACGCCGGCCGTCACATGAATCACTTCTGCGATCGAGGATTCCGTCGAAAACTTCGTAGAACGCTCCCAAAGCGCCCGGCCCTGATCGATGTTCGTCTCGCCGTCAGCCTCGCCCAGCGCTACGGACACCATGCCTCTCAACACCATGATCTGACCGAGCCTAGGCGAGTAGCCGAACTGATTGCAGATGCGAATGCCCTCCTCAAGCGGCGCGATGGCATCCGCATACAGACCGAGTGTGCATAGGTGGCGCCCCAGCGTCATCAGGCTCCAGGCAATCGAAAAACTGTGACTCAGGTCGCGTGCGACTTTCAAGGAATGAGTGCTCAGGCGCATGCAGGTATCTATGCACCCCAGTCCCAGAACGGCGCGAGCAAGGTAGAGAGGGCCGACAACTCGCACATCGCCACCAGCGAAGGAAGGGTCTTGATGCGCTGCGACATGCTCGATGCTGAGAGTTCGCTCAAGGTCCGCCTTCGCATCAGCGAATCGCCCCATGTGGAAGTGGGCCAGTCCGCGCACGCAAAGGAACTGAGCCCGAACGATGTTGTCAATGCGAGCCAACTGATCGTTGGTTACCAGAGCCAGTTCATGGTTGACTCTCGGAAAATCAGCGCGCGCAAAGACGCTGGGCATACGCCCCATGCAAGCTCGGACATACAGCTCCGAATCCCCCACGGCTCGCGCAAGTTCGAAAGACTTCTCACCGAGTTCAAACGCATCGGGAGATGCGTATCCCTGAGTCCTTACCAGCGCGTCGATCAGCTTGAGCATGACGTTGACTCGCCACGCTGCGTTGTCGTCAGCTGCAGCGCATAACGCGAGCGCACGTTGCCAAAGGCGTATGGCTTCGTGATTGGCTCCACCTCGGGACACCTGACTCCCCGCCCGCTCCAACCAAACCGACGCTTCCCGCAGGCGGCCCGCACTTTCCAGGTGATGCGCCAGCAACTCCGGCCGCGCTTCGTGTCCAGCCGCAGCCAGCGCGTCAGCAATCCGCCCATGCACTTCCTGCCGCCGTTGCCGCAGCAGCGAGGCATATGCCGCTTCCTGCACCAGGGCGTGCTTGAAGACGTAGACCTGCTCGGCGCCCGATCCACGCGAGAACAGCAGCCCCGAGGCCTCGAGCTGCCGCAGGCCCTCTCGGATCGCGCCTTCGGCCATGCCCGCCACCGCCATCAGCAGCCCTGGCGAGAACTCGCGGCCGATGGCCGAGCCGATCTGTGCCACCGCCTTGGCCGGCGCCAGCCGGTCCAGTCTCGCCATCAGGGAGTCCTGCAGCGTCACCGGAATGGCCTGATCGTCCAGCGCCCGGGTCAACTCGTAGCCTTCTGGCCCCTCGCGCAGGCTGCCCGAGTCGCACAGCGCCTGGAACAGCTCCTCCACAAACAGCGG
>CAYSOD010000406.1:0-1530 GCA_964432385.1 uncultured Rubrivivax sp. | reverse complement strand
GATGCCGCCAGCGCAGCCAGGTGGCGGCTGAAGCCCTCAATGACCTCCAGCCGCTGCCGCGCTGGCTGCATGGCCAGCACGGGTGTGTCCGCGGGCAGGGCCACCCCAAGCAGGCCCGCGATGAGCAGCAGCTGGTCTTCGTTCAGTCCAACCACGGCCTCGGCAAGCCGTGTCAGCGATGCGGCGTGGCCGTCGTCGGACCGCAGATCGGCCTGCTGTGATGCATAGGACACGGCCGGATAAAAGGGCGAGTTGACGTGCTGAGGCGTGCACTGGAAGCGGATGCGATGGTGCGGGCCGGAGGCCACGGCCTGCCACAGCGTGTCGGTGACGCGGGACTTGCCGATGCCCGCCTCGCCCGACACCATCACCAACTGCCCCTCGCCGCGCTGGGCCAGCTCCCACCGGTCCAGCAGCAGCCCCACCTCCTGCGACCGCCCGACAAAGACCCCCTTGTGGTGTCGGCGCGTGGCCTCGAATCGGCTGACACCCCGCCGCTCGCCCAGCACCTGGAAGGCCACCACCGGCTCCGCAAAGCCCTTCAGCACTTGCGGCGCCAACTCCTCCAACACGAAGAGGTCGCCGATGATCTGCCGGGTCGACGCCGCGATGATCACGCCGTCAGGCTGTCCGATGCCCAGCAAGCGAGCGGCGAGGTTGGGCGTCTCGCCCACCACGTTGACCTCGCGTGCGATGTCTTCGCCCGTGACGTCGCCCACCACGACCGGACCGGTCGCGATGCCCGCGCGGCACGCTACTGGGAGACCGTGGGGGGTCGGCAAGCTGCGTACTGCTGCCAGCGCCAGCAGTCCGGCCCGCACACCGCGCTCGCCGGCGTCCTCGCTCGCATGCGGGTAGCCGAAGTAGGCCAGCACCCCGTCGCCCATGAACTTGGCCACAAACCCGCCCGCGCCGCGGATGGCGTCGGCCACCGCGCGGTGGTAATCCCGGATCAGATCGCGAAAGTCTTCAGGGTCCAGCAGGCGCGACAGCGCGGTGGAATCGACGAGATCGGCGAAGAGCACCGTCAACTGGCGCCGGTCGGCCGTGTTCACCACGGGTCCCGTACCGGCAGCAGCGCCCCCAGCTGACTCTGGCTCGGCGCCGCCTGCTGACGGCAGGTCCGCCACGGCCTGCAGCAGCCGCTTGCGGTCACCCAGCGACAGGCCCAACTCCTTGAGGTCACCGTCACTCAGAGACCGCAGCACATCGAAATCGACGTCGTTGTCTCGGAACGCCGCGACGTACTTCGCGAGGCCGCGCTCCGTCAGCCATGCCGAAATGTCACCCATTGCGCCGCTTGGTCGTGGTGGTGCCAAATTGGAGCGGAAGTCTATCGTTGGACCGGTCAGCTGTTCATCTCTCGGTGGGATGGGCGATGATCCTGGAATGAACCCAACGCACCACTTGGCGGCTTACGTCCACTCAAGTGCCGAAACGACACCGATGCAGCACCGCGATCCATCGCCAAACGCCAACGTCCAATTTCAACAGCCGCACGCACCCAGAAGATTGTTTGGGCACGACGCG
>CAYSOD010000405.1:1432-3979 GCA_964432385.1 uncultured Rubrivivax sp. | reverse complement strand
CTCGCGCACGACCGCGCCTCGCGCGAGGCCGGACAGCGCATCGCCTGCGACCTGCTCGTGTTGTGGGGCGAGCGGGGCGTGGTGCAACGCCTGTTCGACCCGCTGGCGCTGTGGCAGGCGCAATGTGCCGGCCGTGTGACGGGCGAGGCCCTGCCCTGCGGGCACTTCCTGCCTGAAGAACTGCCGCACGAGACGGCCCGGGCCCTGCTCACCTTCTTCTAGCCCCCCAGGAGGGCGCAAGAAGACTCTGGTCCGGGCCCTGCCCGGCCCGGCCCCCAATGACCGGAGAGCCCCGCCTTGGCGGGAGGTCTTCTGCTGCGCCGCCGCGCGCCGGGCGCATCCGCACTGCACGATGAGCATCGCGCAACCCTGCCTGCAGCCCCCGTCCGAAAGATCGTCCATGCCCAACACCCGAACCTCCCACGCCGTACGCCTGGAATTCGCCCCCGACTCCCTGGTGCGCACCAACCTCTCGGGGGCCGCCTTCACGGGCGACTGGCTGTGGGTGGCGGGTGACGAGGCCTGCGGCCTGGACCGGCTGCGCCGGCTCGACCCCGTCGGGCGCGAGACCCTGCGCTTCGGCGAGGTGCGCGACTTCCCCCTGTCCGAGCTGCTGGACCTGCCCGGCGACCCCGACGAGGAGGCCGACCTGGAGGGCCTGGCGGTGGCTGACGGCTACCTCTGGGTGGTGGGCTCGCACGGGCTGAAGCGCCGCAACGCCAAGCCGGGCCGCAGCGACGCCGACAACGCCAAGCGGCTGGCCAAGGTGGGGCTGGACGGCAACCGGCGCCTGCTGGCCTGCCTGCCCATCGAGCACGATGCCCAGGGCGAGCCCTGCCTGGTCCGCCAGGCGCAGGACGGTCGGCGGGCGCTGCGTTTGAAGGGGGATGCGCGCAGCAACCTGCTCACCCAGGCGCTGGCCGCAGACCCCCACCTCGGCCCCTACCTGTCCATCCCCGGCAAAGACAACGGGTTCGATATCGAGGGCCTGGCCATCGACGGGCGCCGCCTGCTGCTGGGCCTGCGCGGGCCGGTGCTGCGCGGCTGGTCGGCGATGCTGGAGATCGAAGTGGAGCCGCGCGGCGACCACCTGCGGCTCGTCCCGCTGGACGATGACGGGACGCTGGTGCGCAAGCACTTCCTGCAGCTCGATGGCCTGGGCGTGCGCGACCTGCACTTCCACGGCGAGGACCTCTACATCCTGGCCGGGCCGACCATGGTGCTCGACGGCGACATCCGCGTCTACCGCTGGCCCGGCGCCCGGGCCCTGCTGGCCGCCCACCGCGAGCCGGTGCGCTTCGAGAGCACGCTCACCGAGACGGTGCGCCTGCCGCACGGGCGCGGCGTGGACCGGGCCGAGGCGATCTGCGACCTGCCGCCGGCCCTTTCTGGCGGCAAGTCGCGCTGGCTTGTGCTGTACGACGCGCCCAGCGCCGACCGGCGCGACGGTGCACTCGCGGTCTACGCCGACATGCTGCGCCAGAGCTGACGCCGCCTGCCGTGACCCCACGAGCCCTGCCCCGCAACCTGAAGCCCGACCCCGCGGCACCGGTCCAGTTCGTCATCAATGCCGGCTCGGGTCGGCGCGACATCGACGCCCGCCGGGCGATCATCGGATCGGTCCTGCAGGCCGAGGGCCGGCGCGGCGACCTGCACGTCTGCAGCCCGGCGGAGATCGAGGGCGTGGCGCGGGAGGCGGCCGAGCGGGCGCTGGCCCGGCGCAGCGCGGTCGTCGCCGTGGGCGGCGACGGCACCCTCAACGCCGTGGCGCAGGCCGCGCACGCCGCCGGCTGCGTGATGGGGGTGGTGCCGCAGGGCACCTTCAACTACTTCGCGCGCACCCACGGCATCCCGGTCGATGCGGCCGATGCCGTGCGCCTGCTGCTGCACGCCCGGCCCACACCGGTGCAGGTGGGCTGCATCAACGACCGCGTCTTCCTCGTCAACGCGAGCCTCGGCCTGTACCCCGAGCTGCTGGCCGACCGCGAGAGCTTCAAGTCCCGTTTCGGCCGCAGCCGATGGGTGGCCTTCGTGGCCGGCTGCGTCACGCTGCTGCGCGCGCAGCGCCGCCTGCGGCTGCACATCGAGACGGGCGCAGCGGCGCGCGACGTGCAGACCCTCACGCTGTTCGTCGGCAACAACCGGCTGCAGCTGCAGCAGTTCGGCGCCGAGCCCGAGGACACTCTGGCCGGCACGCCCGGCGACGGCAGCATCGCCGCGCTCATGCTGCGGCCCGTGGGCACGCTGGCCATGGTCAACCTGATGCTGCACGGGGCCATGGGCCGGTTGGGCGAGGCCAGCGGCGTGGAGGGCTTCGAGTTCCACCACATGGTCGTGCGGCCCACCCTTGCGCCTGGCCGCACCCGGGTACGCGTCGCCTACGACGGTGAGGTCGCGCGCATGCAGCCGCCCCTCGTCATTCGCGTGCTCGACACGCCGCTGCACCTGCTGCAGGGCCCACGCCGGGTGGGCGTGGAGCCGGCCGGCTCGGTGGCGGGATGACCAGCGGGATGACCGAAGGCATGAGCGGGAAGACCAGCGGCGAGA
>CAYSOD010000405.1:0-1332 GCA_964432385.1 uncultured Rubrivivax sp. | reverse complement strand
AGACCAGCGGCGAGATGGGCGGCGAGACGAGCGTCCTGCTGCAGATCTCCGACACGCACTTCGGCACCGAGCGACCCGAGGTCGTCGAGGCCCTGGCGGCGCTGGCCGCGCGGCAGCGTCCGGACGCGGTGGTGCTGTCGGGCGACATCACCCAGCGGGCCCGAACAGCGCAGTTCCGCGCGGCAAAAGCCTTTGTCGATCGGCTGGGCGCGCCAGTGGTGGCGATCCCCGGCAACCACGACATCGCGTTGTTCGACCTCTGGTCGCGCTTCAGGCGTCCGTACGGGCGCTACGCCGCCGCGTTCGGCGACACCCTCGAGCCCGTCTTCTCGTCGCCGGAGCTGCTGATCGTGGGCGTGAACACCACCCGCGCCTGGCGGCACAAGCACGGCGAAGTGTCGGCGCCGCAGGTCGATCGCGTGGCCCGGGTGCTCGCCACGGCGAGCGCGCGGCAGCTGCGCGTGGTGGTGGTGCACCAGCCCCTGGCCGTGCCCGAGGCCGGTGAGCGGATGAACCTGCTGCGCGGCCACGAGGCCGCCGTGCCCGCCTGGGCCGCCGCTGGTGCCGACCTCGTCATGGGCGGGCACATCCACCTGCCTTACACACTGGCGCTGCACGGCCTTGCGCGGCGGCTGTGGGTGGTGCAGGCCGGCACCGCCGTCTCTTCGCGCACCCGCAGCGGGGTGCCCAACTCGGTGAACGTGGTTCGATGGGGGCCGGCCGGAACTCCTGCATCCCCTGCGTCCACGATGTACCCTGCGCTCGCTTTGCCCGATGAGCCCACCGCGACCGCAGGCGCCTGCCGGATCGAGCGCTGGGACTTCGCGCCGGAGGGGCCCGGCTTCGTCCTCGCCGCCGTCACCACGGTGGAGCCGCAACGCGGGTGAGCCGGTGGCTGGGGTACAACCGGTACCCGAACTGAACCTCCACAGAGCCCGAACCTCGCCCTAGGCGAGCTCGTGCTGGTCGTGACCCTGATGCGCTGGACCGGCTGAGCGCACCCCCAAGGTCCGGGCGATGCCCGGCCCGGCCCCTCGCGGGGACGCATGAAAACGGGGGAGTGGCCCGCCAGTCCTTGCCCCGGGCGCACCCTGATTGCGGGGCGGAGGCCGACAGTCCACACTGCCCTGCGGAACCGCGCACACCCAGGCGGATGGGGGCGGGACGGGGCGAGCAGGAGGAGAGGACAGCATGGCGTCAGCGGCAGGGCAGGGAGCGGGGTGGCTGTGGCCGGTGCGTTTCACGGCGTTCGGACTGTGCGCCGTGGCGTTCGCTCTCGCACTGCTGGCCTGGACGATGGTCGGTGTTTCGCCGGCGTGGGTGATCCCGGGC
>CAYSOD010000404.1:0-3991 GCA_964432385.1 uncultured Rubrivivax sp. | reverse complement strand
AGACGACCACGGTCTACGTCACGCATGACCAGATCGAGGCCATGACCATGGCCGCCCGCATCGTGGTCATGCACGACGGCATCATCGAGCAGATCGGCACCCCACTGGAGTTGTTCGACCGCCCGGGCAACCTCTTCGTGGCGCAGTTCATCGGTTCGCCGGCGATGAACGTGTTTGCCGGCGTGGTCCGTGAAGGACAGGTCGATGGCCTGGGTGCCCGCTGGCCCCTGGCGCCAGGGGTAGCTGCTGAAGGGCAAAAGGTGAGCTACGGCGTGCGGCCCACCGACCTTCGGCTGAGCGACGCCGGCATTCTGGGGCAAGTGGTGATCGTCGAGCCCACGGGCGCGGAGACCGAACTGTTGGTGGACGTGGGAGGGCAGCAGTTGACGGTGGTCATCCACGGGCGCACGCAGGCACAACCCGGAGACACCGTGCACCTGCAACTCGATGTGGCCAAGTCCCATGTGTTTGATGCCACTTCGGAGCTTCGGCTCGGCTGATTTGTGGCGGATGCATGACGCATGTCGTGGTGATGGGCGTCAGCGGCTGCGGCAAGACCACGGTGGGCAGGCTGCTGGCTCGCCATCTGGACTTGCCTTTCATCGAGGGTGACGAACTGCACCCACCCCGCAACGTGGCGCTGATGGCCGCAGGCACGCCCTTGACCGACGAAGATCGCGTGGGCTGGCTGCAAGCCGTGGGCGCTGAACTGGCACGGCGGCCCGCAGGCGCGGTGGCGTCGTGCTCGGCCTTGCGGCGCCGTTACCGGGACCAACTGCGCGGCCAGCTTCCCGGCCTTCGCTTTGTGCACCTCCACGGTGCTCGGCCTGTGCTGGAAAGCCGCTTGCGGCAGCGTCAAGGCCATTACATGCCGGCCTCGCTGCTCGACAGCCAACTGCAGACCCTGGAACCTCCCAGCGCCGACGAACAGGCCCTCGTACTCGACATCACGGATTCGCCCGATGCACTGGCCCACCGTGCAGCGCAAGCACTGGGAGCCCTCACCGCATGATCAATGCCCAGACGTTTCGCCTGGATGGGCGGCTGGCCCTGGTCACCGGGTCCTCGGCAGGTATCGGCCTGGCGCTGGCCCGGGGTCTGGCGCAGGCCGGGGCCGCCATCGTCTTGAACGGCCGTGACGCCACCCGGCTTGCCGCCACCGCGCAGCAGTTGCGTCACGAGGGCTTGCAGGTGCACGAGCGCGCTTTCGACGTGTGTGACGCGGCGGCCGTGCAGGCCGCGGTGGAAGACATCGAGTCTTCCATCGGGCCCATCGACATCCTGGTGAACAACGCGGGCATCCAGCGGCGTGCGCCGTTTCAAGACTTCGCCGCTGCCGATTGGGATGAGCTCATGCGCACCAACCTCGACAGCGTGTTCACCGTGGGTCAGGCGGTGGCCAAGCGCATGGTGCCGCGCAAGCGCGGCCGCATCATCAACATCTGCTCGGTGCAAAGCGAGCTGGGCCGCCCTGGCATCGCGCCCTACACCGCCAGCAAGGGCGCCGTGAAGATGCTCACCAAGGGCATGGCCATTGACCTCGGGCCGCACGGCATCAGCGTCAATGGCATCGGCCCCGGCTACTTCAAGACCGAGCTCAATGCCCGGCTGGTGGCCGACGAGACCTTCAGCCAGTGGCTCATCAACCGCACGCCCAGCCGCCGCTGGGGTGACGTGGAGGACCTGGCCCCGGCGGCCGTCTTCCTGGCCAGCGACGCCTCCTGCTTCGTCAATGGGCACATCCTCTACGTGGACGGTGGCGTCACTGCCACCCTGTGAACATGACGACCTGCCAGCTCACTTGGTCCGTATCACCCCAAGAGGGTAGCCACCTTGCCTGGGCCAGCTTGGCGAAAGGCTGATCATGACCACCCAATTCACCAAAGTCGTTCTCTTCACCGACACCGACGGCCGTGCGCGCTTTCGCGAGGAGTCGGTGCCACTGACCGAGGGCAAGCCCCAGGCCCTGTTGTCGGCATTGATGTCCAGCGGCGGCTACCAGTTGCGCCACAGCCCGGTGGGCTTTCGCAGCGAGTTTCATTGCACGGTCACGCCGCAATGGGTGGTGATCCTGGGCGGCCACATGGAAATCGGTCTGCAGGACGGGAGTTCGCGCGTGTTTCGCCCTGGCGACCACTTCTTTTCGGCGGACACCTTGCCTGCGGGCGCCAGCTTCGATCCTCAGTTGCACGGTCACTGGAGCCGTCAGGTGGGGTCTGAACCACTCACCACATTGTTCGTGAGGGACTGACAGGCCATCGCCATGCAGGTTCATGGGCCTTCGCATGTCCACCGCCCAGGGCCACGGCGGTGAAGAACGTTCTGGGCCACACGCTCGACGCCCTGGGCGAATCCATCGTCTCGGGGCGCTACGAGCCCGGCGCTTCCATACCGCCAGAGCCCACGCTGTGTGACGAACTTGGCGTGAGTCGCACCGTGGTGCGCGAGGCCGTCAAGTCGCTGGCCGCCAAGGGCATGCTGGTCACCGGCCCCAAGGTGGGCACGCGCGTGCTGCCCAGCGAGCAGTGGAACTGGTTTGATCCTGATGTCGTGGCTTGGCAGTGCAATGCGGGTCTGACGCGGGACTTCCTGCGTGATCTGCAGGAACTGCGGCGGGTGGTGGAGCCTGCGGCGGTGCGGCTGGCCGCCCTGCGCGCCACCGCGGGCGATCTGGTGCAGATCGAGGCTGCCTACCTCGGCATGCGCCAGGCCATTGAGCATGGTGGCGACTACGTCAGCCACGACCTGCGCTTTCACCAGGGCCTGCTGCGGGCTTGTCACAACCGCATGGTCATCCAGATGAGCAAGGCGCTCGGAACCTTGCTCCGCACCAGCTTCGAGATTTCGACCTCCAAGCCTGACGGGCCGGCGCAGTCTTTGCCTCTGCACCGCGCGGTACTGGAGGCCGTGGTCAGCCGGGACCCGGAGCGGGCCGAGCGGGCCATCCTGGTGCTGATCGATGGCGCGGCGCAGGACATTGACCAGGTGCTTGCCTCGCGCCGCAAGCTGCCTTCGCTTGCAGAGCCGGCGCCTTGGCTGAAAGGCCGTGATGCGAGCTTGCTGGCCGCCAGGGCCCACTGATGGAGGGCGGACCCATGTTTCCTGATGGACGTATGTGGGCGTCTTGGGGTGCTTGGGCCGGTGCATTTATCGGATATGAAGTTGTCGGATGTGAAGGAGTGACCTGATGCGTGTGTTGATCACTGGAGGCGCCGGCTTCGTCGGCGCCCGCCTGGCCCGGGCTTTGCTGGCGCAGGGCCGTTTCGATGGACGGGCCATCGACGAGATCGTGCTGACCGACCAGTTCGAGCCGCCAGTCGATCTTCGTGAACACCCGCGGGTGAAAGCTCGCGTGCGCCCCCTGTTGCAAGAGTGCGCGGGTCTGCACGACGAGCCCTTCGATGCGGTGTTTCACCTGGCCTCGGCGGTATCAGGCGAGTGCGAGGCCGACTTCGAACTGGGCTTGCGCTCCAACCTGGACAGCACGCGCGCCTTGCTGGACGCCCTGCGGGCTCGCGCCGAAGGTGGTTCGGCGCCGACCAAGCTGGTGTTCTCCAGTTCGATCGCCGTCTTCGGCCCGGACCCCGCCTATCCCTTCCCCGAGATCGTGGGCGATGACACCCTGCCCATGCCGCAGACCAGCTACGGCACACAGAAGCTGATCTGCGAGCACCTGATTGCCGACTACACGCGCAAGGGCTACATCGACGGCCGGGCGGCGCGCTTGGTGACGGTGACGGTACGCCCGGGACGCCCGAACGGTGCGGCCAGTTCCTTCTTCAGCGGCATCATCCGTGAGCCCCTGGCCGGTGAGGATGCCATCTTGCCGGTGAGCACCGATGTGCGCCACCCGGTGGCCACGGTGCACACCATGGTGCGCAGCCTGATCGCCGTGGGCGAGGCTTCCCGCGAGGCTTTCGTCGGCCGCTCGGCCATCACCCTGCCCGGCCTGAACGTCAGCGTGCAGCAGATGCTGGACGCGCTGGAAGCC
>CAYSOD010000403.1:1919-3995 GCA_964432385.1 uncultured Rubrivivax sp. | reverse complement strand
TGGAGCGCGAATTGGCGGGCAGAGCGGTGGACGTTGTGCTGTCGGACATGGCGCCGCCCACGTCCATCAGCAGCAGCACCTTGACCTTGTTGTGGCGCTCGGGCTGCATCTTGATGTCCAGCATGCCGGCGTTGGCCGCCGTGCCGTGGATGGTGCCGTCCAGGTCCAGTTCCAGCTCCGAGCCCTCGCGCGCGAAGCGGCGCAGGCGGCGCAGCGCGACCTTGATGTTGCGGGTGCCGAGTTCCAGCGTGTCGTCGTAGTCGCGGTAGGCGCGTTGCTCCCACACCTTCACGGCGCTCTTGTTGCCACCCTTGCCACCGATGCGGATGCCCTGAGGGTTGTAGCCCGAGTTGCCGAAGGGGCTGGTGCCCCCGGTGCCGATCCAGCGGTTGCCGCCCTCGTGGCGCTCTTTCTGCTCTTCAAAACGCTTCTTCAGCGTCTCCATCAGCTCGTCCCAGCCCATCTTCTCGATGGCGGCTTTCTCCTCGGGCGAAAGCTCCAGCTCCAGCGTCTTGCGCAGCCACTCCAGCGGCACGTCCTGCGTGAAGTCGGTCAGCAGCTCCACGCCCTTGAAGTAGGCGGAAAACGCACGGTCGAACTTGTCAAAGTTCGCTTCGTCCTTGACCAGGGCCGTGCGCGAGAGGAAATAGAACTTGTCGACGCTAGGGCCACCCTCGTCGTCGATGACCCCGGCCTTCAATGCCTCCAGCAGGGTGAGGTACTCCTTCACCGACACCGGCAGCTTGGCCGCGCGCAGCGTGTAGAAGAAGTTGATGAGCATGGTCAGCCTCGCCTTGGCGTGGCGGCGCGGCGCAGCGCTTTGCGCGCAGCTTGAGCGGCCGACCGGCGGCTTGCGGGTACATGGGCCGGGTCGTGCGATCGCAGCCAGTCGAAGAACTCGCCGTACCACTGCTGGCTGTTGCGAGGCTTCAGGATCCAGTGGTTCTCATCCGGGAACCACAGCAGCCGCGCATCCACACCGCGCGCCTTCAGCGTGTTGTAGTACGCCAGTCCTTGAGCGTCGGGCACGCGGTAGTCCAGCGCGCCGTGGATCACCAGCGTGGGGGTCTGCATGCCTGCAGCTTGCGTATGGGGGCTCTGGCTCTGCACCTTGGCCATGTCGTCCCAGTACCAGGCGCCCAGCTCCTTGGCGTGCCAGAAGTAGGCGTCATCGGCAAACATGCCCACCCAGTCGAAGCAGCCGGCATGGCAGATGTAGGCCTGGTAGCGACCTGGCTTCACGTGGGCGTTCATCCACGCCACCATGTAGCCGCCGTAGCTGCCGCCCGTGGCGAAAACGCGCTTCCTATCGATCCAGGGCTTCTTGAGAAGGACGTCGGTCGCAGCCTCGATGTCTTGCAGTTCGAGCTCACCCCAGCGGTGGGTGATGCTGTCCAGGAAGGCGTGACCAAAGCTCGACGAGCCGTGGTAGTTGACACTGGCCACCACGTAGCCCTGCGCCGCGAAAGCGTGGGTATTCCAGCGGTAGTGCCAAGTGTCGCCCGCCGCAGTGTGCGGCCCACCGTGAATGTTGTGCATCAGCGGATGCTTGCGCTTGCGGTCGAGGCCGGGCGGGAAGGTCAGCCAGACCTGCACCTGATCGCCCTGGGCCCCAGTGATCCAGGTCTCTTCGGTGGTGCCAAAGTCGAGCGTTGACAGCAGCTTGTCGTTGAACTGCTCGATACGACGCGACGTCAGCGCGCCGGCCTCGTCAACACTGTGCGCATGCACGCGCCCGGGGTGCTGGGCCGAATCGGCCAGCGTCACCAGCTGTCCGGCCGCCAAGTCATAGGCGTGCACGCAGCCACCTTCGACGGCCACTTCGCATTGCCGGGATTTGAGGTCGAAGCGCCACAGGTGCCGCCGTCCTTGCTGCTCGGCACACAAGAGCACCGCATTGGCTTCGTCGGTCCAACGCAAGGGTGCATGCACCTCGTGGTCCCACTGGGCGCTGAGCACGTCCCACCGGCCGCCTTTGCGCTCCCACACGGCCAGCTGGCCCGGCATGGTGTGCTTCACGTCCTGATGGCTGGCCACGAAGGCGATGCGCTGGCTATCCGGGCTGTAGCTGGGGGC
>CAYSOD010000403.1:0-1819 GCA_964432385.1 uncultured Rubrivivax sp. | reverse complement strand
CCTGATGGCTGGCCACGAAGGCGATGCGCTGGCTATCCGGGCTGTAGCTGGGGGCAGAGAAGTCCCAGGCGTTGTCCTGTGCAATGACCTGGATGCGGCCGCTCTTGAGGTCCATCTCGGCCAGCGCGTAACGGCCGTCGCCACGCTTGTGCGGCGCGGGATCGAAAGCGAAGACCAGGCGTCGCCCGTCGGGCGAGATGTCAAAGCACTGGGCGTCCGGTTCGGCGCGGTTGAGCTCGTAAGCCGTGCCCTCGAACAGATCCCGCACGCGACCGGTGGCCACGTCCATCAGGTGGAGGTGGGCCACCCGTCCCATGGGGATGTGGTGGTCCCAGTGGCGGTACTGCGCCTGGCTCGTGGCGTATCCGGTCTCCTTGCGCTTGCTGAACTCCGCATGACGCTTGGCCTGGGCCGCCGAGCCCTTCAGCTCTGGCCACACCCAGGAGACGAAGACCACCTGGCGGCCGTTCGGGCACCAGCGGAAGGCCTCCACGCCTGTGCTCACCCGGCCGGCGCGCTCGGCTTCGCCACCGTCCACGGGGATCAGATACAGCTGTGGCGTCTCGTCCTTGGCGCCTTCCTGATCCCGCTTGGCGATGAAAGCGATGCGCTCTCCGGTCGGGCTGAAACGCGGCTGGCCGTCCTTCTCGCCGCAGGACGTCAGACGCCGCGGCTGGCCGCCCAGGGTGGACAGCAGCCACAAGCTGCTGGCGGACTTGTTGTCCTGCATCGAGTAGGACGTCACGGCCGTCACGGCCTGGGAGCCGTCAGGCGACAGGCTGGGGGCGCCCAGTCTGTCCAGTTGCCACAGACGCTCGATCGTGAAGCGGCCTTTTTTCTTCGAGGGGGTGCTCATGGTTCAGCGGTTGCGTGCGAGCTGGAAGTCCAGGTGGGTCTTGATCAACGGCCACTCGGCAGCCGTGATGCTGTAGACGGCTGTGTCACGTATCGTGCCCCCATGGCCGATCTGGTGCGCCCGCAAGATGCCGTCGAGCTGAGCGCCCAGGCGCTCGATGGCGCGCCGGCTCTGCGTGTTCAGGCGGTGCGTTCGGAACTCCACGGCAATGCATTGCAGGACGTCAAAGGCATGCCCCAGCAGCATCCGCTTGCACTCGGTGTTCAGCGCCGAACGCTGGGTGCTTTGCGCGTACCAGGTGCTGCCGATCTCCACCCTCCGGTGGGTGGCGTCGACATTCATGTAGGTGGTCATGCCCACGATGCGGCCGGCCGCATTGGTGACGGTGAAAGGCAACATCAGCCCCTGGTCCTGCAGCTTGAGCCGGCGCTCGATCTCGGCGCGCATGCCATCGGGCGAGGGCACCGCCGTGTACCAGAGTTTCCACAGCTCTCCATCCCGCACGGCATCGCACAACCCGGCTTCGTGTTCGTGCGACAGGGGCAGCAGCCGCGCATGCTGGCCGGCCATCTCCACCGGCTCCATCCAGGACGTTTTCATCGGTTGTGGCGTTGCATGAAGACGAGCTTTTCGAACAGCGTGACGTCCTGCTCGTTCTTCAACAAGGCGCCCACCAGCGGCGGCACGGCCACCTTCTCGTCCTTACTCTGCAGCACCTCCAGCGGGATGTCCTCGGCCACCAGCAGCTTCAGCCAGTCCAGCAGCTCCGAGGTACTGGGCTTCTTTTTCAACCCGGGCAGGTTACGCACGTCGTAAAACGTCTTGAGCGCCGCCCCCAGCAGCTCCTTCTTCAGCCCCGGGAAGTGCACGTCCACGATGGCCTGCATGGTGGTCGCGTCCGGGAACTTGATGTAGTGGAAGAAGCAGCGGCGCAGGAAGGCGTCGGGCAGCTCCTTCTCGTTG
>CAYSOD010000402.1:0-4002 GCA_964432385.1 uncultured Rubrivivax sp. | reverse complement strand
GCGCTTGAAGTAGTGGCTGGCGATGTACTCGTCGGTGACGCCGATGCCGCCATGCAGCTGGATGCACTCCTGCCCCACGTGGCGCATGCTGCGCCCCAGTTGCACCTTGGCTTGCGACAGCGCCCGGCGGCGTGCTGCGGCGGGCTCGCCCAGCTTCATGCTGGCGAAGTAGCTCATGGAGCGGCCCAGCTCCAGCTGCATCTTCACGTCGGCCATGCGGTGGCGCAGGGCCTGAAAGCTGGCGATGGGCACGCCAAACTGCTTGCGCGTGTTCATGTAGTCCACCGTGATGGCCACGAGGCGGTCCATCAGACCCGTGCCCTCGGCACAGACGGCAGCGATGCCGATGTCCGCTGCACGCTCCAGCGGCTCAAAGCCGGCGGCGGTGATCAGCGTGGCGGGTGCCGCGGCCAGCGTCAGCTCGGCAGCGCGGCCGCCGTCCTGCGTGGGGTAGCCCCGAACGCTCACGCCCGTGCCGTTGCGCTCCACCAGGAACAGTCCGATGCCTCTGCGGTCGTCGTAGGACTCCGACAAGCGCGCCGAGACGATGAAGGCATCAGCTTCGTCGCCCGCTGGCACCACGCTCTTGAAGCCGTTCAGCACGTGTTGCCCGTCTGCGGCCGTGGCGCGCGTGGTCACGTGGTGCAGCCGGTAGCGCGCAGCCCGCTCCTGATGCGCCAGCACCACCAGCGCCTCACCCGTGGCCATGCGCGGCAGCCACTGCGCCCGCAGGCTCTCAGGTGCGGCCAACATCAGGCTCGGGGCCACCAGCGCGGCGGCGGCGTAGGGCGCGTGCACCAGGCCGCGGCCCAGTTCCTCCATCACCACCATGGCCTCCACGGGCCCGAAGCCCAGGCCGCCATGGGCCTCGGGCACGGCCAGGCCCATCAGGCCCAGTTCGGCCAGTTCGTTCAGCACCTCGCGGGAGGCGCCGCCCGCCTTGGCCAGCGCGTGCCGGCGCTCGAAGCCGAAACCCTTGTCCACCCAGCGCGCCACGGCGTCGCGCAGCGAGACCTGATCGTCTGAAAACTCGAAGTCCATCGTTTTCTCCTGCCTGGCGGGTCAACCCAGCACCGTCTGCGCGACGATGTTGCGTTGCACCTCGTTGGACCCGCCATAGATGGAGGTCTTGCGGTAGTTGAAGTAGGTGCCGGCCAGCGGCGCGGCTTGCGGCACGGCGCCGGGCCACAAGGCGGTCAGGGCCTGGTCGCCCTGCCAGCCGGCCTCCATGGCCTCGCGCACCAGCGGCATGCTGGACGGGCCGGCGGCCAACATCATCAGCTCGGTGTAGCGCTGCTGGATCTCGCTGCCGCGGATCTTCAACAGGCCGGCCACGTCCAGGCTTTGCTTGCCGCTCTTCTCGGCCGACAGCACGCGCAGCACCATCATTTCCAGCGCCACGATGTCCACTTCCAGCAGGGCGATCTGGTCGCGGAACCGCAGGTCGTCCCACACGCCCTCGGCCTTGGCGATGCGCTTCAGCCGCTCCAACTCACGCTTGGCGCGGTTGACGTCGGCGATGTTGGTGCGCTCATGGCTGAGCAGGTGCTTGGCATAGGTCCAGCCCTTGTTCTCCTCGCCAATCAGGTTCTCGGCCGGCACCTCCACGTTGTCGAACCAGACCTCGTTGACCTCGTGCTCGCCTTCCAGGGTGATGATGGGGCGCACGGTGATGCCGGGGCTCTTCATGTCGATCAGCAGGAAGCTGATGCCTGTCTGCGGCTTGCCTTCATTGCTGGTGCGCACCAGGCAGAAGATCCATTCGCCGTACTGGCCGAGCGTCGTCCAGGTTTTCTGACCGTTGACGATGTAGACGTTGCCTTGGCGCTCGGCCCGGGTCTTGAGCGACGCCAGGTCCGAGCCCGAACCCGGCTCGCTGTAGCCCTGGCTCCACCACACCTCACCGCTGGCGATGCCGGGCAGGAAGCGCTGCTGCTGCTCGCGATTGCCGAAGGCCATGATGACCGGGGCCACCATCACCGGCCCGAAAGGCACCACCCGTGGCGCACCCGCCAACGCGCATTCTTCTTCGAACAGGTGGCGCTGCACGGCGTTCCAGCCCGGGCCGCCGAACTCGACCGGCCAGTTCCAGCCCAGCCAGCCCTTGGCGCCCAGGATCTTCGCCCAGCGCTGCATATCCTCGCGGCTCAGGCGCAGCGCGTGGTGCACCTTGTGGGCCAGGTCCCGGGGCAGGTGATCGGCCACCCACTGCCGAATGTGGGCGCGGAACTCCAGTTCCTCGGCTGTGAAGTTCAGGTCCATGGGGGATCGTCTCCTGAAAGCTCTTCTGAGAGCGTTAGCGCGGGGATCCCGTCCCAACACGGGGCGGGGGTTCGGCAAAGCCTGCGTTTTTAGCACGACCGTTCGAAAATCGGCCTGTACCCCCCAGCTTGCGGGGCATGGGGTGGGGGAATGAATGTTGCGCCAAGCAGCCTTGGCCCTGCAGCAGTGGCGTGTCTCAGCGCTTGGGTTCGAGCCGCATGGTGTCGTTGTCGCGCTTCATGCTCACGCGGCTCAGAAAGGTGTTGCCCAGCAGGATGTGGGGCAGCTGGGCTGGCAGCACGACCGCGGCCACGTTGGTCAGTGCCAGGTCCCCCACGCGCACGGTGCCCAGTTGCAGGGTGTGGGCCGGAACGGTGCCATTGGCGGTATTGGCCTGCACCATGGGGGCACGCCGCCAGTCCAGCCCCAAGCGCTCCGCCTCCGCCTGGCTCAGGGTGACCGCCGTGGCGCCGGTGTCCACCATGAAACGGGTCGGCTTGCCGTTGACCCAACCTTCGGTGACGAAGTGTCCGCCGGCGTCCGCCTTGATCTCCAGGTCTCGTGCCCCAGCGGTAGCGCGCTCGCCAGACGTTGCCACCGCGGTGGGTGCAGCGCCCAGGCGCAGCAACAGGGTCTGGCCGTCGCGCTGCACGCGGGCCTGGTCCGCGCCAACCTCGAGCAGCTTGTAGCCCGACTGCTCGTCACCCACCCCCATGACGCGGGGCTGGCCGTCAATCACCAACAGGGCTTTGCTGCCCATGCGCCCGGCAAAGGTGAGGTTTTGGGCCAGGGCACCCGACCCCACGAGCGCCAGGGCCAGCGCCAGCGCCCAGGGCGTGGACCAGGATCGGCCACGCCTGTCCGACCGGAAGCGACGGGTTCTCACGGCGGCTCAGTCCCTGAAATTGGTGAAAGACAGCGGCAGGTCCGTCACGCCGGCCTTCAGGTGGCGGATGGCGGCTTGCAGGTCGTCGCGCTTGCCGCCACTCACCCGCACCACATCCCCTTGGATCTGGGCCTGCACCTTGAGCTTGCTCTGCTTGATCAGGCCCTGGATCTTCTTGGCGTTGTCGCTGTCGATGCCGGTGCGCACGGCCACCGGCTGGCGCACCTTGTCGCCGCCAATCTTCTCGATCTTGGCGCTCAAGTCCAGGAAGCGGATGTCCACGCCGCGCTTGGTGAGCTTGGCCAGCAACACGTCACGCACCTGGCCGATCTGGAAGTCGCTGTCACCGTACAGCATCAACTCCCGGGTGGCGCCCTTTTCGGTGAGTTCCACCTTCGCGCTCGAGCCCTTGAAGTCGAAGCGCGTGCCGATTTCCTTGCCGGTCTGGTCGACGGCGTTCTTCAATTCCACGAGATTGGGTTCGAGGACGGCGTCGAAGCTGGGCATGGCGGGTCTCTGCGGACACAGGAAAGCAGACGAAAATTCTGCGTCATGATGCCGCCGTCCGGAATCCCCACCAACCCCATGGGTCGCCAATGTCGGTTCCTTCGAGCATGCTGACCCTGGAGTCTGCGGTCAGCCTGCGCGGCCTGAACACCTTCGGCCTGCCGGCAGTGGCTGCGCACCTGCTGCGCGTTCGGAGCGACGCCGACCTGCGCCGCCTGGTGGACGACCCCGTCTGGGGCCTGGCGCCGAAGTTCATCCTGGGTGGCGGCAGCAACGTGCTGTTCACCCGCGACGTGCAGGCGCTGGTGGTGAAGGTGGAGGTGCCGGGTTTGAAGCTGCTGGGCTCG